>DATIKU010000038.1 GCA_035477215.1 Spirochaetota bacterium
GCGGATTCGAAATATCCCGGCAGCTCAAGGGTAAATTGGGGCAATACAGGGTGTAACAAGCGCTGTTTGTCGACGAAAAGCATTCAGCTTCAGGTAAAAATGCAGTTGTAATATAAAATACGGAGAAAGTGGCGGATTCTCAACATATTTTTGAGCAATATATCTTGGTTTTTCAGGGAACTGTTAATAAAAAAAGAAAGCACGTACCGATCCGTCAAAGTCCATTTTTCTTGACAAATAACCTCTCCGACTTTAGTAAAGTCAATTATACAGGGCGCTTTGCGATGCCGGCAGACGTCCGACCGCTGATTCCTGACTTTTCCCGATAGCACAGCGGTTCTCGAGGAAGACATGGAATTCGAACCGGTAATCGGCCTGGAAGTTCACGTTCAGCTCAACACCCGTTCCAAGATATTCTGCGGGTGTTCGACCGCATTCAAGGCCGATCCAAACACGCAAACCTGTTCCGTATGTCTGGGCCTGCCCGGCGTACTCCCGGTTCTGAACGAGGCGGCCCTTCGCAAGGCGATCATGGCGGGCCTCGCCCTCAACGCCACCGTCGCCGAATACAGCAAGTTCGACCGGAAAAACTACTTCTATCCGGACCTCCCGAAGGCGTACCAGATCTCGCAGTATGACAAGCCCATCTGCTCAGGGGGCTTCATCGGTGTGACGACCTCCAACGGAATAAAAAAAATCGGGATTACGCGCCTGCACCTGGAGGAAGACGCCGGTAAATCCATCCATTTTGACGAGCCCGGCAAAAGGGTGTCGTTTCTCAACTTCAACCGCACCGGAGTACCGCTCGCGGAGATCGTTTCCGAACCGGACATCCGCTCGGCCGAGGAGGCCTATGAATATCTCCAGAACCTCAAGACGATAATGAAATACCTCGACGTTTCCGACTGCAATATGGAGGAAGGAAGCCTTCGCTGCGACGTCAATATTTCTCTGCGGGAAAAGGGTGTGGAGAAGTTCGGCGAGAAGGTGGAGGTTAAAAACCTCAATTCCTTCAAGGCGGTGAAAACGGCCATCGAATACGAGATGCGGCGCCAGGCGGAAATACTTGAGGACGGCGGCAGTATCCTTCAGGAAACGCGCCTCTGGGACGCCGACCGGGGTCTGACCTTCAGCATGCGCTCCAAGGAAGAGGCGCACGACTACCGCTATTTCCCGGATCCTGACCTGCCGCCGATCAAGCCGGATGCCAACTACATCGCCCGGATCCGCGAATCCATTCCCGAGCTCCCCGAGCGCCGAAGGGAGCGCTTCGTCGCGGAATACGGCCTCTCTCCGTACGACGCCGGCGTCCTTACATCGGCGCGGCCGCTCGCGGAGTATTTCGAAGCCACGGTTAAGCACGGCGCGATCGCCAAGAAGGCCTCCAACTGGATCCAGAGCGAGTTACTGGCCAGAATCGACAATCCCGAAAATATCGGATCGTTTATCGTTACACCGACGATGCTCTCCAGACTGCTCAGCCTTATCGAAAACGGCACAATCAGCGGCAAGATAGCGAAATCGGTTTTTGAAGAGATGATCGAAACCGGCGCCGACCCGGAACCAATAATCAGCGCAAAGGGCCTTACCCAGGTAACCGACACCACGGCCATCGAATCGATGATCGACCGGGTGATTGCCGACAATCCCGAATCCGTCGCCGACTTTCGAAACGGCAAGGAGCGGGCTCTGAAATTCCTCATGGGACAGGCGATGAAGGAATCCAAAGGCAAAGCTAATCCGCAAATCGTCAACGAAATACTGATAAAAAAAATACGATAATTAGGCGAAAAGGAGCCATCAATGGACGCGATCGTAACATCGAAAATACCGGGCGCAAAAAAACTCTTCAGCGGTAAAGTTCGTGATGTTTACAGTGCCGACAGGGAACACCTCATAATTATATCGACCGACCGTATTTCTGCATTCGACCATGTATTTCCCAACGGTATTCCCGGAAAAGGAGTCATCCTTAACAGGATATCGAACCTCTGGTTTTCCTCGATTAAGTTCATAAAGAACCATATAGTCGAAACCGACTACAGGAATTTTCCCGCTCCATTCCGCAACCACCCCGACCAGGTGGCCGACCGGGCCGTTCTCGTTAAAAAGGCCAAGAGGATCGATTTCGAATGCGTCGCCCGGGGATATCTCATCGGCAGCGGTTGGAAGGACTACCAGGAGACCGGAGAGGTCTGCGGCATCAGGCTTCCTGCGAATCTCGAATTGGCCCAGGAGCTGCCCGCGCCGCTCTTCACGCCGGCGACCAAGGCGAAAACCGGTCACGACATGAACGTATCGATCGAAGTGATGCGTAAAAAGCTCGGGACAGATGTCGCCGACCGGCTCGGTGAGCTTACGCTCCAGATATACGAATACGCGCGCGAAAAGCTTAAAAAATCCGGCATAATCCTCGCGGACACCAAGTTCGAATTCGGATTTATCGCGAACGAAATAGTGCTCATAGACGAGATTCTCACTCCCGACAGCTCGCGCTTCTGGGACGCCGGCGGGTACACGGTCGGTAAATCACCCGAGAGCTTCGACAAGCAATTCATCCGCGACTATCTCGATACGACGACATGGGACAAGAATTCCCCGCCCCCCCCCCTGCCGCTGGAGATCATCGAGAAGACCATTGCGAAATACGAGGAAATCCGGCAGAGGATTTTCTCGGCCGAATAAAGTGTTGAAAATTCGGCATCGATATGCCGACGATGTTATAGACCGTAATGCCGTGATCATCGATCGGGAGGATACATGGCTTTGCCTCAGAAGAACCCGTACGACCAGTACAAGCGCACCGAGATTAATACCGCGAACCAGGGGAAGCTCATCGTCATGCTCTATGACGGAGCGATCAAGTTCCTCAATATCGCCATCGAGAACATGGGACCGCGCACATACGACGTCGTCAACACCAACATCATCAAAGCGCAGGATATAATCACCGAGCTGCTCCTTTCGCTCAACGTTTCCGAGGGCGGTGAGATTTCCAAAAGCCTGATGAGCCTTTACCTCTACTTTAAAAAAAGATTGCTCGAGGCGAACGTCCAGAAAGACGCTGAAATACTGAAAGAAGTCCTGCTGCACCTCATGGAACTTCGCGCGGCCTGGGACAAGATATCGGCCAAGGAATCCCGCGCCGACTCACAGCCCGGCCTTCACCCCAAAGGCGGCTTCAGCATTGAGGGCTGACCTCGAAGAACTTTTCGATTCACTCATCCTTCTCCATCGGCGGAAGCTTGCGCTCCTGGAGGGATTCGCCCGCTCCATTGTCGACAAGCGTTACTATCTGAAAACCGGCGACATTGAGCGCCTTGCCGAAGCGGTCGCGGACGACAGCGCTCTTTTCGAGCTCATCGATACGATCGATTACGACATCGGCTGCGCCAGGGATCGCATGAACGCGATTACCGGAACGGAAGGCCACGGAATCGATGAGTTGATGAATAAATCAGGTGGACCGAAGGCGGCCGAGCTGTTCGAAATACGCTCGGCCGTAGGGATTGTCCTTAGAAATGCCTCGAAGGAGCACGACGAACTGGCAAGGGGGATGGAAAAAATATCCTCGAAGATCAGGTCCGATGCGGATGCGCTCTCCGGACATCTGCGGCTGGATTTGTTCAACCGGTAGTGTCGCTCCGTTTTACAGTTCTTCCGTCTTTTTCGTTTTGATGATCTCCTCGCGAAGCCGGACCATCTTTTCATAATCAAACGAGTACTTCTTCTTCGTGTAGACCTCGTTGAATCGCTTTACGTACCGTTTTGAAACGAAATATTTAATAATTCGTTTCGACACCGGGTAGATTTGCTCGGAGGGATCGTACACCTGAGGCTGGCCGGTCCTTGTATCGATGATGGTGCCTGTTAGCATCCCCCACGAGATGTCCCGGAGGGAATGGCCTTTTGCGTCGCGCAGTATGGCACGCAGTATGCCTTCGTGGGCGGGATTGAAAAATTTAAATTTTTTCGAGTACATCACCGCCCCGTGCATATGGTCGGGAACGTCCATAAAACCGTCCTTGATCACTCCTTCCGCTACTATGTACATCATCTTCATGAGGTACTGGAGACATCCGAGTCCGGGTTTGGACTGCCCCGGAAGCTGCGGCCGGTCGCCGCTGAACACGGCCCGCGGATCCTGTATCGAAAGCCATTCTATAACGATCATGTCGAGTGTTGCGAGGCTCTGGCCTTCATCGAAGAAGCTTTTGTCGGGTACGAAGCGTGAATCCGAAAGCCGAACGTCGATTAGAAGGTTTTCCGCGGCCTTCCGTTCGAAGTATACACGAAGATAATGTATGAGTGTCTCGTCCTGGTTGATATCGATGACCAGTTCGTTAAATCCGCGGGTTTTGAGGTGAGCGACCAGTCCGACCCCCTTCATTATGTCAAGAAGCTGCGCCTCGTTATACATGTTCAAAAAAAGGCGTTCCTTTCTTGGCTTGCGTGCGAAGTAGCCGAAGCTTTCATCTATGTCCATCGAAGTCGTATCGTCATTAAGAACGTTTTTGATATCGATGGGTTGAAAATACTTTAAAAACGCTTTTTTTGGATTCTTTTTCAGAATGGCCTCACATTTAAACCAGATTACGCCGACCACCTGTCGGCGTTATACACCATTTTGACCTGCGTCAGAAAATGGTCGATATCACCCGGGTTTATATTCGGAACGACCATCATGCGGACAAACTTATCATACTGCTTGACCTGAAGCAACGATCTTTTATAGGATTCAGATATTGTTTCCCCAATAATTATGAGCCGCGCGTTCGTGTTTCTGTATATTTCCAGCAGGTTGTCCGGATCGTTAACCGATATTGTGTCCTCCGCCGGGATAAAATCCGGAGCTATCTCAACCCAGCTGTCCTTTTTCCTTGTTACAATCGAGGTAACGAGGTCCATGTTTTTCTTGAATCGCTCGACGTAATTGGTCTCCGCATTCGGCTTCATATTGACAAAAAGGATAATTCCGCACTCGGAGTTCCTGTAATTGAATTTCTGTTCTTTGCTTACCCGGCGCTTTTTTTCGTTCCAGGTCCTGTAATCGAGTGGTTCATTGTGACCGAATAAAATGGTGTTCTTTCCGTTGACCGTGTCGATGGAATATATATCGCCTATCACGTAAAGAAAACGCTTTCTCCTGCTAAGCTTGTTGGTGTTGTTGAGTATATCGAGATGCCGGTCAACGTTGATAAAATCCATGGTGCCGTATGGCCTGCGATACTCGAGGGGAAATTCCGCCGACAAAAGGTTATAAAAGCTTTCCGCGTAATTGATCTCAACCTGTTGATAGCCACATTCTTCTAAATAAGCCAGATCGCCGGCCTGTATCTCGTCGTCCGCGTGAAACGTCCTTCCCCGCAGCGTAAAAGAGAAAAAATAGCTGCAGCGTAAAAAATCAGGATTATACTTCCGCCACAGGACCTTGAGCTGTTCGAGCGATGCCTTCATTCAATCTTTCTTCTGATGGATTTCAGGTATGTGTAAATAAACCTGTTTATCTCCCCTTCCATAACGTGCTCGATGCTTCCCACCTCTTCACCAGTTCGATGGTCCTTTACCATGGTATACGGCTGAAAAACATACGACCGGATCTGGTTCCCCCACGAGATGTCCTTTTTCGCGCCTATCTTTTCCTGCTTTTTCTCCTCCATCTCTTTTCGCCGAAGCTCGTAGACTTTGGATTTAAGGACTTTCATGGCCGAGGCTTTGTTTTTGTGCTGAGATCGCTCGTTCTGGCACTGCACCACTATTCCCGTTGGCAGGTGTGTTATGCGAACGGCCGAATCGGTTCGATTGACATGCTGGCCACCCGCTCCAGACGCACGGTAGGTGTCAATGCGCAATTCGGATTCACTTATGCCGATGTCTATGTCCTCGGGCGCTTCCGGTACTACCTCGACCGACGCGAACGAGGTATGCCTGCGTTTGTTTGAATCGAACGGTGATATCCTTACCAGCCGGTGTATGCCGCGCTCGCATTTCAGAAAACCGTATGCGTAGTCGCCCTTTATCAAAGCCGTACCGCTTTTTATTCCCGCCTCTTCGCCGGGGGTGTAGTCGATAACTTCGACCTCCAATTCGTTGTTCTCCGCCCATCGTACATACATGCGGAAAAGCATGCTCGCCCAATCCTGCGACTCCGTACCACCCGCCCCGGGATGAATAGAAATAAACGCGTTTTTCTGATCGTCTTCGCCCGCCAGAAGCTCGAGTGTCTCCAGTTCATCGAAACGTCTTTCGAGAGCCGGTATACTCGTCATGAGTTCCGCCAGCACTTCCGTATCGGATTCCGGATGCGCCATCGCCATAAGATCGCGTGCTTCGGCAATCGAGGACCGAAGCCTTTCCCAGGGTTCAATTTTCTTTTTCAGTCTGCTGATCTCCTGGTTAACCGTGGCGCCGCGCTCCATGTCTTTCCAGAAGCCTTCGCTAAAGGTTTGCTGTTCCAGTATTTTCAGCTTTTCCTTTAGAGTGGCAATTCCAACGGAATCGTACAGTTCGTTGGCCCTCACGGCAAGCTCATCGAGCTCCCGCTGCGCATCTTTGTAATCACGTTCTTCCAAAACGCACTCCCCTGTCAGTGCCAGTCAACGATCGAGCGTACACCTGAAAATCGGTGTAAAATTCCGATTAAACTTTATATTCCTACGCCCGGAGGTCAATTCATTTATATCAGGGCCGGTATATTTCCGAATGGAGAGAGACACGCATCAACGATCAAACAATAGGAAGTGCCGCTTCAAGTGTCCGCTCATATCGAGTTCCAGTTCCGCAGAAGAACTGTAGGTTTTGCCGAAGACTTCCTCCCACATATCGGCGGCCTCCATGCAGAGATAGATGAACGGCCGACCCCCATGGGCCTTGATTCGATCGGTCAGGGTATGATATATGCTTCTTCGAACCGGTTTGAAATAACGGAGCTTTCCGTCTTTTCCGGGAAACATCTCCGCGGTGGTGATGTCCTCGTCGGGAAAGCGCACACGGACAGCTTCCCTGAAGCCCGGTCCGTATCGAAAGCCTCCCATTGAAATCCATACTATACGCGCGGAAGGAACAGCATTGTACAGGGCGTCGACCAGGGAGCGATACTCCCGCTCCCACTCGGGATACAGGATTACCGGATCGAAATGGAAGGCGACGAAGTACCCGGCTGCGGCCGCTCGTGAAGCTGCCGATATGCGCGAGGCAAGCGACCCCGAATCCTTCTCGTATCTGTCGATATTTCTCTGGGTATTGAGGCTCCATGCAAGCACCGCGTTTCCCTTCCTGTCAATGTCGAGAAGGTGGTCGATGTTGTCCGACTTGGTCTTCATCTCAATCATTACATTCGGCATTAGCGAGGCGTGCTCAATAATCGCCCTGCCGATCCCGGTAACCTCGTCCATCATGAGCGAGTCGGTGAATTCCCCGGTGCCCACCCGGTATATCCGCCCCCTGTCACAGGTCCTATAAAAGCCTGTCATCTCATCCAAAACCCTGAACACGTTGGTGAACTGGACTATTCCGAACGAATTGAGATACGAGTTGAGATAGCAGTAAACGCAGTCGTAGAGGCAGTTAAAGCCGGTATTGAGCAGAAGGTAGCGGCAGCAAATCATGTTCGGAGAGCCGGGGCAGAGCTGAAAAAACCTTCCCTTGAATTCCTTGAGTATCAGCACCTCCTTGGATGAACGACCTTCCCGCCGTGCAAAATCTATGGCGCCGGCAAGGTCCTCCTCGGTTCGATATGAATGGTGTCTTTTGCCAGGCAGCGATAGATATTTTTCCACCAGCCCATTTTCCCGCTGATCATCCTGGTACAGGATGATCTTGATATCTTCTATTCTTCTCATATCGTATCGCTTCAATCGCCGGCTATTAATGCTTGACTGTCGATTGCCGAAATGGTAGTCTCCACCATTATCGCGCTGAAGGAGGCCGCTTCATGGGATGCCTGTTCTGCAATATTATCAAAGGCGAAGTCCCCTCCACTAAAATCTACGAGAACGACCGCGTTTACTCATTCGAGGACATCAATCCGGTCGCGCCGGTGCACATCCTTGTAATTCATAAGACTCATATCAAAAATATCGACGAGCTCAGTGAATCAAACGCTTCCATAATGGCCGACCTTTTTCTCGCCGTCAGGGAGGTCGCCCGAATAAAGGGGATCGACACGGACGGCTACAGGGTTATTATCAACAACGGCGCCTCGGGTGGGCAGGTAATCTGGCACCTCCACGTTCACGTCTTGGGTGGACTTCCAAGCCTCGGCCCAATGCTTGCCGTCTAAGGGAGCTTACTTGTCGGAGGCCCCATGCGCCCGGTCGCTTCGACCGGGCGTAATGAGGACGATTTTTTCCACGGACCTGTCCGTCGCCTCCTCGACAATCAGCGTGTGCCGGGCGAAGACGAACCGCTCCCCCTTTTTAGGGATCCTGCCCATTTCGGTGATAACAAATCCCGCCAGTGTCTCAAAACCCTTTTTCTCAACCGGCACGGCAAAGCGCCTTTGGAAAAAATCTATGTCCAGATTACCGCTCAGCAGGTACCTGTTTTTTCCGATCATTTCAATAAGCTGCTCGCCTGGATGGTCGCTTGTCTGTATCTCGCCCACGATCTCCTCGGCGATATCCTCCCGGGTGACAAGGCCGTCCACGGCCCCGAATTCGTTCACCGCAAAGACCACGGTCAGATTCATCTCCTTCATCTCGTGAAACAGCTCGTGGATCTTTTTCGTCGAGGGGACAAAATGCGGTTTGTTTAATATCTGGTCGATGCTGCGCACACCGGTATCCATCAACAGGTCGCGGTAATAGACATATCCAACGATGTTATCCACCCTTTCCTCGTATACGGGAATTCGCGAAAACCTCGTCTCCTCGATCAACCGGATGACGTGTCTGATGCCCTTCTTTCGTTCGACTGAAACAACGTCGATAAGCGGGGTCATCACCTCGTACGCCGTTACGCGGTTAAAGGAAAGAATTTCAGTTATATAATCGTGATGGTCCTCGTCGATCACACCATGCGCCATGCCGAGTTTGAACAGCAGGCCTATGTCATCGCGCGAGCTTACGAACGAGTATTTCCCCAGTTCAAGGTTGAACAGGGTGCGGAGCTTCCCGGAAAAATACAGAGAGAAGCGCGTAACCGGCCTGAAGACAAGGGTGAGCGCCGTTATCGGATACGAAAAAAACATGAGGAAGCGTTCCGGATCCGAACGCGATATGACTTTAGGCAATATTTCACAGAATGTCAGAAAGATTATCGTCTGAGCTATCGCGAGAATAAATAGATCGCTTTCATCGAGCATGAACGCCCTGGTGGCCACGTAGGCCAGGAATGCGGACGCCGATATCTCGATAATGTTGATGACGATCTGGAGCATCCCCATCGAGTCTTCCACGTTTTCGAGGAGATCCAGGGCGCGCGTGGCGCTTCCGCTTCCCTTCTCCGACAGCGAGCGCAGCCTGATGGGGCTCGATGAAATAATCGCCGTTTCCATCGCGGATAAAACAAATGTCAGCGCCATGAAAACAAGGATGGCCGTTTCGTAAACGATATATGACGATATCATCCGCCGCCTCCAGGCAGCACCTCTATGGTGTGAATGCGTTTCTTCTCTATCCTGCGCACGCGTAACACGTGTTTTCCGGTATCTATGGATTCATCCTTGACCGGAAAATGTCCAAGGCGTTCAATAATATATCCGCCGATCGTTTCTGACTCCTTGCTCGCAAGGTTTTCGCCGAAGGCGAAGTTATAGTCGTCGATCTGCATCACTCCCGATATGATTGAGGAAGAGTCGCCCATCCTGCGTATGGAGAACTTGTAACTTTCCTCAAACATCGCGAACTCCCTTCCAAGCATCTCCGATAGTATGCCCGAAAGGGTGACGACGCCGGCGGTCCCACCGTATTCGTCGATTACGACCGCAATCTGCAGCTTGTTTGCCAGAAAATCCATGAAGAGGTCGCCGAGTTCCCTGGTGGCCGGAAAATGGTAAATGGGAAAGAGAAGCCTGTTGATGCTGTTCGCTTTCTTATACCCGTAAAGATAGGGGATAAGCCTACGTGAATCGAGCACTCCGACAATGTTGTCGAAATCCTTTTTGTAAACAAGCGCCCTGACCAGACCCTTCTCCCTGAAAATCGAGGCGGCGGCCTCGATGCCCGATCCGTATGGTATGAATACCGCCTGGTTACGGGGTATCATTGCGTTTTGTACCTCTTTTTTTGAAAAACGAAGGACATTTTTAATAAACGCGCCTTCCTCCTTGCCCAGTACGCCGTCCTTCTCTCCAATTTTTATCGCCATGTCGAGCTCTTCCTCGGTGATGACGTCTTCGTGGTGGTGGTCCAGTCTGAAAATCGATATGATCACGTTATTGACGGCCAGGAGCGCTGTTCTGAGCGGCATGAACACGCGGTGGAAGACGTTGAGGAGTCGAACCATTTTTTTCGAGAAGCCCTCCGGGTCGCTTCGTGTAATCGTTTTGGGCGTTATGTCGCAAAGAATTATTATGACCGGAGTAACGATAGCTATTGCGATAAAGTGACCATACTTCGGAAAAAATTCAAGAAGGAGCAGGGTGGAAAGAGCGGGAAGCAGGAGGTTGGCAAGCAGGTTCCCGAGCAGAATGGTAACCAGGATCTTTCTCGGTTGGCTCATCAGCGCCGCGATTGTTTTCTCAGCCTTCCCCTGTGAACCGGATAGGCGCAAAAGTTCAGATTTATTAAGGGAGAACAAAGCGACCTCTGAACCGGAAAAAAACGCGGAAAAGAACAACAGCATGAGTAGTATGATAATGTCGATCAGCATTCCAACGCTTTATGCATGGTCGAAAATACCGCCGTTGGTTCGTTTAATCGGCACGGCGGAGATATCACGAAAAAAGCTCGGATTCGCGGGTTTTAAGAATCTTCGCGCACATGGTTTTAAACTGTCGGGCGGGCTCCTGGAGCCCTTTTTCGACCTTCGACAGGTATGACGGGGAGCAGCGAAGCTGTTTTGCCAGCTCGTACTGCTTGATGCGTTTTTCCTTTCTCACACTCCAGAGCTTGTTCTTGAAACTCCGGTTTATGTTCTTCATCTTCTCCCGGTCGACGCTATGTGGAAAAACGATGGCCACCGGCGAATTGAGAAACCGCGCGCACGCCTGCTTGAATTTATCCGTAGGCTCCTGTATCCCCTTTTCAATCTTGCAAAGATATGACGGGGAAACCTTGAGCGCGCGGGCCATGTCGTACTGCTTGATACTTTTTTTTCTTCTCAGGTAAGGGATTATATTTTCCACCAAACGTCCTCCAGGCGGCGATCCCGTATTTGATTTGAATACGGACGCTTTCTCTTTACTCCTTTATATCAAGGTTTACGTTGAACGACATTTCATGAGCGGCCGCATTCCCGGCGAAATCGGCTGCGACTATTTTCAGGGAATTCGACCCGTTATTGTAGGAGACATTTCCTATTTTGTAGTAACCCTTCTCGTCGAATAGATCATGAAATTTATTTCCGGAAATTGTCAATCCATTTTTTGAGTATTCCATAGTGGTGAAATATATTTCCATCACTTTGCGCCCGTTTAAATAAGCAGCCAGGAATTGCGCCCCGAGCCTTTCCCTCCCGCCCATGGAATCCGTGATTTCGATTAATAGCGGATAGTGACGGGTGAGGCGTATGGAAGCCCCCTCCCGCACGGCGGAATACCGGTCCCCGACACGAACGAACACACCCCCGATCGACGGAGGAGTCCTGTCGGGAAGCGCGGGAAGCATTTTTTTCGGATTTATGGACACCCTCTCCACGCGGTTTAGCACTGAAAAATGCAGGTGTGTTCCATATGACCGCCCGGTATTCCCCATTATGCCGAGAGGGTCCCTTTTCCCGTATGCCTCCATGAACGAAGGTTCGTCCTGAAGGTGAAGATAAATGGAGTACAGCTCTCCACCGTGCTTCAGCACGCGGTAGTTCCCACCTCCGGAATACGCGTCAAGGGGAAACATCGACCTGTCCCATAGATAGACAAGGTCCCCCTCATCGAGCGGGTATATTTTGCCGTCCGGAGAGACCATGTCCACTCCGTCATGAAAATGGTCGGCGCGCGACTCTCCGAACACCGATGTTACTCTTCCATTGTCGACGGGCCACTGAAATGACAGGTTCAGGGCGATGAGAAAGAGCATGCACAGTCTGAATGGCCGGCCGGTTATCATATCTTTCACTCCCCGCTTTATTGATTTTCCGCGTTTGCCGGTTTCGGATGCAGTTTGCAGTAATCACCCGGCTCCGTACCCGATATGAAAAGCTCGTCAACGGCGACCCGCGGGCACAACCCTGGTTCGTGCGGCACCATCCCCGAATCGAGGCAAATGGTCTGCCTTGTTACCCCGTCTTCGGGCACTATGAAGTCACCGGGACTGGATTCGCGGTAAATGCCCGCGGCATAAGCACCCCAGATACCCGCCGAAATAACGCCACCCGCGCGTCCCTCGCCGAGCGAAATCGCCCCTTTTCTGTTGCCGACCCAGACGGTCGTCACCATATCCGCGGTGTACCCGACGAACCATGCGTCGGTGTAATTGGAGCTCGTACCGGTTTTGCCCGAGACCTGAAAGGAAAATTTGCGTGATTTCATTACGTGCTCTGCCGTTCCTTCCAGTTCGAAAACCCCCTTCAGCATGGACACGGTAACCGCGCAGGCCGCCGGGTCAATAATTTTCCCGAGCCTGTCGCGTTTTTCCTTAACGGCCAGGATCACCTCTTCTTCGTTATTCCACACTATGTTCCCGTTATAATCCTTTACATAGCGAACGCCGTAGGGCCGTACGTAATTACCGCCGTTTACCAGAAGCGCGTGAAGGGTGCAGTTTTCAAGCGGCGAAAGCTCGTAGGTGCCGAGCGCCATGGAAGGAGTTTTCCCGAACCGATCGGAAAGATCCTCCTCGGAAAGGTCGAGGCCCTGTTTGAGAACGCGAAAAACCGCGCTGTAGCCCGTTTTTTCGAGCACCTTGACGGCGACGATATTGATCGATTTCGCCAGCGCGTCGCGCACCGTTACCGGGCCGAGATACTTGCCGTCATAATTGCGCGGGGCGTAATTTTTACCGAATACCGTTTTTTCATCGATAATTATGCTCGAGGGCGTTATATCGCGCGCCTCGACGGCGGCGGCATAGACGATGGGCTTGAATGACGAACCGGGCTGGCGTCGTATCTGGGTCACATGATCCATCTGGTTCTGGCTCGAAAAACTGTATCCGCCGACGTGCGTCAGCACCTCTCCGGTTGCGGGGTCGAGCGACACGAGCGCGCCTTCGATGTTGTTGGCGTTTTCCCTCTCGGATTCGCCCTTTTTGCTACCCTTGAATTTTTCAGCGCGGCGCAGGTGGTATTCGCGCTGAACAAGCACCCCATCCTGCAGGGACTTCCGGGCGATGTCCTGCTTCGCCGCGTCGATGGTGGTAAAGACGGCAAGCCCTCCGCGCTTCACGACGTCCTCGCCGAACTTCGCCGCCAGCTCCCTGCGTATGAGCTCGTTGAACATTGGCGCGCGGTTCACCCGGTAGGTGCTCATGATAAAACTTCCGATGAGCGATGACGTCGCCTTCCCTTCTGCGTCGAAGACGACATCCCATTTATCGAGGAAGCGCCCCAACTGCGTTTCGGCGGCCTCCGGTTTCAGATACCCCGCATCCACGAGCGACTTCATTATCCGTCTGGTTTTATTGATTGAATTGTTGAGATTCGATATCGGTGAATAATACAGGGGGTTTGAAATAACGCCTACGATCATTGCACACTCGGTTTCGGTGAGTTCGCGCACCGAGGCGCCGAAAAACATTTTCGCGGTGGATTCCACGCCATAGGCGCCGTTACCGAAGTAAATGAGGTTGAGATACATCGAAAGGATGTCCTGTTTATCGTAACGCTTCTCGATTTCCGTGGCGCAGAACGCCTCGTAGATCTTCCTTCTCAGGCTCCGGTCCATGTCGGTGAAAAGCACCTTGGCAAGCTGCTGGGTGATGGTGCTCCCCCCCTGCACCACCCGAAGGCGCGTCAGGTTTACCGCGAATGCGCGCAGTATGCCCTTGTAACTTATCCCTCTGTGGCGGTAGAAATCCCTGTCCTCGCTCGCCATCACCGCGTTTACAAGCATTCTGGGGATATACGAATACGGCACGATTTCCCGCTTTTGCTCGAAGAATTCGCCGATGATCTCGTCGTTGCGGTCATAGATGCGGGTTGGGATGTCGACCACTTTCGCTTTGAGGTCGATGTCGGCGGAGCGGTACGCGTAGCCCTCGCGCAGCTCTTCTGTATGGTCGATGAGCCTCTTATACCTGAAGAGCCGGTCAAGCGCATCATCGCGGTCGCGCAGCCAGCCCAGGTAGACGATACCCGTATAGACTGCAAGCAGGGCAAGCAAAAGCAGTGGGATGTATACGAACACCAGCATCTTGTGGCCGAATATCCATCGAACCGCATCGCCGAGCATTTCCACAAATTGTCTCATTTCACCACCCTTTGTGCCGCCATGCTTTCCCCATTACCGTACGCCGGCATCGGGCCTGCCCGCTTTGTGATAGCGCCTGCCCGAAAGCTGGCCGCACGCGCCGTCGATATCCTTCCCCGAACTTTTGCGGACCGAAACGGGGACGTTCATGATCTCGAGATCCTTGATAAAGCTATCCATCTCATCGTCCGTCGGCAACTCCATGCCGTGGTCACCCCTGTTGAGCGGAATGAGATTGAGCTTTATCCAGCCCTGGCGAAACATCTTTTTCAGCCGACGCGCGTCCTCCGAAGAGATATTGTCATTCCGCATGATGTATTCGAGGGTCAGCCTGTTGCGCGAGACTGGGAATTTCTTCTCGAGCAGAGCGGCTACGGTTTCGATGGGGAACCTGTTTTCGACCGGCAT
Organism: Spirochaetota bacterium; assembly: GCA_035477215.1. Classification (NCBI taxonomy): domain Bacteria; kingdom Pseudomonadati; phylum Spirochaetota; species Spirochaetota bacterium. Next base: position 14,915 of record DATIKU010000038.1, read on the forward strand.
AAAGCGGGCGCGCTTGACCGGATCTGTATCGTTGAGCGATATGGCCAGGTTGTATGGCCGCCTCTCATCGATAAACCGCTCGATACCCGGCAATATCCCGCAGGTCGAGATGGTGATCTTCCTTACCGAAAGGTGAAAGCCAAAGCTGTAGTTCATGATGTCGGCGGCGAGGAGCGTGTTGTCGTAGTTGAGAAAGGGCTCGCCCATCCCCATGAAGACCACGTTGTTGTTGCGGACACCCGACAGGCGTCGCACGAGGCAGAGCTGGTCGAGAATCTCCGCCGGCTCGAGGTTGCGTTTGAATCCTACGCGCGCCGTCTGGCAGAAGCCGCAGCCCATGGGACACCCCACCTGCGAGGAAACGCACACGGTGAGCCGACCCTCGTCGGTGCCATCCCTGCGAATGAGGACCGATTCGATATAGTGCCCATCGCGTGTTTTGAAAAGAAACTTCTCCGTACCGTCCAGGGCCGAGACCAGCCTGTCCTCCGGTTCGAGCGCCGACAGATAATAGCGGTCATCGAGGGCCTGGCGAAGCTCCTTCGAGAAATTGGTCATGTCGTGGAACGACTCCACGTTCTTCTCGTACAGCCAGTTGAAGAGCTGTTTGGCGCGGTAGGGCTTTTCTCCAAGCGAGGCGAACACCTGTTCGACGGCGTCGATCGCGAGATTCTTGATGGATGTTTTGTTCATTTCCGGCATATC
>DATIKU010000039.1 GCA_035477215.1 Spirochaetota bacterium
GCCTGCGCGAGATGTGCGTAAACTGCGTGGATTCTTTCCGATAGCCGCGTGCGACGTTCAGGGCCGCGGGACGAATTTTATCACCCGGCAGTGCACGGTGAGCCTGTTTTCCTTCGGCGAATAATTGAACGCGGCCCCGTCTCCATAACGGTACGCCACCACCCCGATCGAGGCGTCGAAAGGCCTGCCCGGTTTCGCCGCGGCGATCTTTGACGCGATGTCCGGGGCGGTAAAGTCCCCGGGGGCAACGCCCACCAGGTGATCGCTTTCCGTGTGAAAGCGGAATACGAGCAACGGAAACGCGCTTTTTTTGCCGCCCGGTCCCTCGTATGGCTCGCGATATTTGTCTTTCGGTTGAGGGTTTCAGGCGGTGAGGGCAGGCCTACTGCAGGGCCTTGTCCTGCGAGCGCAGGCGGTCGAGCATCTTGCGGTAATCGTCGTTGCCGGGGTTCTCGCGCTGCAGCTCCTTAATCCGCTCGATAACACGCGAGCGTTCGAATCGCTCGTCGATATACACCCGGTCGGCGTTACGGGCCTGCATGTAATAGCCGTAGGCCTCGTAGAATCTCGAGAGGTAGAAACAGGTAATGGACATGTTGGAAAGCGCCTTGGCGTACCGCGGATCCATCGAAACCGCTTTTTTTAAAAGCTCATATGCACGCGCGTATTCCTTTCTGCGCATGCAGGTCACCGCGAGGTTATTGTAGTAGTGTTTTATGGTCGGATTCTTTTTTATTGATTCGGAAAAACACCGTTCCGCCGCCTCAAGATCGTTCTCCCGGAGATATCCGATACCCCGCGCATTTAGAACCACATCGTCCTCGTCCATCGTTGCGATAGCCTCGGGCACGGAATCCGAGGCGAATGCAGGCACCGACAGCACGATGCACACAAGCGCCGTTGAAGCCGCGGAAACGATGGTTCCGGCGATTGTTTTCACGGTATGAGTTGTCCCCGTTCCCTAAAAATTCTGCCGGTACAGGTCCTGCGTCATCATTTGCACGGCCTTCATAAGCTCCTCCTTTACCGCCGGATCCAGGTCTTCGAAACTCCCGCCGTACTTTACGATGCTCGTCTGCGAATCAAGGCTCACCCTCACGATGTTGCGTGTCGTGTCGTTGATCGCGTTCGCCGCGCCGACGGAAGCCCCGCTCGCCGTGGAGATGACGCGGCAGTTGACAAGTATCTTGATATTGATGCGGTTATAACCGAACACCGTGTCGTCGAGCAGCTGGCTCTTTTCGGCGCTGAAGTTCGATATAGAGGGGATGATGATGTACGGCGCCTGCAGGAGTCTGCCGATCTGAATGGCGTCGCTCGTCTTCAATAAACCGGTCATGCCGAGCTCGTGCTCCTTGAGTATCTCTTCCAGCCTCTGGCGTTCCACAACGCTGAAGCGTCCGCTCTTTATGAGCTCGGTCATGAAATGGTCCGTCAGCGCGCCGAGGAACTCCTTGCCGAGTTTCTGCTTGGTCGCGTTGGTGAACACCGAAACGGCCACCACCTGTTTTGGGCCCTGATAGCCCTTGTATCCTCCGCTCGCGCACGAGACTGAAAAAACCATAATAAAAACCGAAACCAGAATGCCGAAATAACGTACGAGCGATTTATTCATCTTTATCTCTCTCCACCATTTAATCATTATTGTCGGCGTGACGCCCCGGGAAAGACCGTTCATCCTCCGGTTGTTCAACGGGCAAATCCGAAGCTCAAGGGTACCGGGCGCGGCGTCATTATTGCAAGATAATTTTCAACGGGTCTTTTCAAAAATACGTTGACAATCGCATCCGCCGGGAGATTAAAAGTGGTACTGCAAATCGGTTCCGGCATCTCCCGAAAAAAACAGGACCAATAGATGAAAAAAATAATGAAGATGATCCTCGCCTGCTCCATGGGGGTTCCCCTGCTTGCCGGAGCCGGCGAACAGACGTCCGACTTCCAGAAAATCGAGACCAATTTCAACAATATCCGAACCCTCTCCGTCCGTGTCGAAAGCAGCATTATCAACCAGAAGGGCCGCGCCGACACGCGGGGAAGGATCCTCATGGACGGAAGGAACCGGCGACGCTTCGATCATCTCACCCCGGAGAGATCCGTTTACATCATCAACAGGGACGCGTACGTCAATTACGACTTCAGCGAGAAAAAGGAAGTCCGGAAAAAGCTCACAGATCTTTCCCCGGCGCACATAATCTTTCTCGAGGAGTTTTTCCTCGACATCATTCACGATCCCGTCAATCTGCTCATGCGCCGTTATTCCTTTCCAGCGTTCAAAAAGGGTTACCGCGACCTGGCCTCGCCTCTAACGGGGGTCTCGCTTCGCGATCCCGCCGCTCGCATCGCGGTTCACTTCAATGCGACGGGCGTCACCTCGATAGATTACTTTTACAAAGGAAACCTCAATAAACGAACGGTCTTCTCGGATTTCGTTACGATCAGGGATATCAGCCTCCCAGCAACGATGAAGACCACCGTTTTCGTAACGCCCAATGTTTACATTAACGTCAAGCTCAGCGAGATTTCAATCAATGATGAAATCGATGACAGGTTTTTTCGGAAGATCAATCCGTAAGACGCTCTGGAACGGGGTGCTTTTTTCCGGGCTTCTTGCCCTGTCCATTCCGATCCTTGCGCATGAACATGCCGCGACGCCACCGGGCGAAGATGCCGCATTCTACCGGTCGGGAATAATCCTCGTACACCCGGCAAAGACAGGACCTTCGTCTCTCATCGGAAAGCTGGTATTCGCCTTTTACGCGCGGTTCATCAGTCCGGTCGACAACAGGCAGTGCATCTTTCACCCCACCTGCTCGGAGTACGCCCGACAGGCGGTATCGCGCCACGGCGTTGTTGTTGGCGTCCCCCTGTCGGCGGCGCGGCTCATCCGCTGTAATCCAAGCGCATATTCCAGCGGCAATTACCCCGCCGCGAAACTGGACGAAGACCGCTGGCGGGCGGATGATCCCCTTGACTGAATCATTCAAAACAATAACGTCGATCGCGATACTGATCGGGACGCTGCTCGTCACCCCGCTCTCCGCGGCCGACCGGGATGAAGACTACGCGCGCCACCTCTTTCAGTCCGGCCATTTCGATGAGGCGGCCAGGCAGTACCTGTTTCTCCGGTACAGAGCCGAGAAGACGGCCGACCGCTCCGTGGAAAACCGCTATATCTACTGGATAGCCCGCTCCAGGCTCGAAGCGGGAGACCCGAAGAATGCGGAAGCGGAATTCCGCCACCTGCTCAAAGCGGGGCCCGTCTCCGCCATCGCGCCCGACGAGGTTTTCACGCAATACCTTCGCGCCCTCTATTTCCAGCGCAGGTTCAACGAAGCGGCGTTCGAGGCGGAAAACTCGCCTCTCTTCGAGCGCTCGCCGCGCGTCGCCGAAATCACCGGCTGGTCGCATATCAACGCGGGCAACTGGGAGGCGGCGGCAAAGGTGTTCGGCGCGCTGTCGTCCGGCGCGTACGAGCTCCCGGCATCCGACGGCGAAAGGCTTCGCGAGATAACGGACATGCTGAACGACCGCCCCGATTTCCGGAAGAAGTCCCCGGCCGGCGCGGCGATACTGAGCGCGCTCCTTCCCGGCGCGGGCCACGCCTATGCCGGAAACTGGAGCAATGCCTGGGGCTCGTTTTTTCTCAATGCCGTCTTCGGAGGGCTCACCGCCTATTCGATCCATCGCCAGGCCTGGGGCTACGCCGTGTTCTTCGGCGCGCTGGAGGCAGGCTGGTACGCCGGCAACATAACGAGCGCCTGGCAGGATGCCGGGCTGTACAACCGCCGGAGCGAAAACGATTATAAGGCTACATTGTCGGTACGATTTCCATTCGGATTAAGCGGTTATGCGAGAGAATAATAATTTGTTGACATTTTTAATCGTTTATCGCTTTCTAAACATCATTAAAGAGGACTAAGCATCTTCATTATCTTCACAACTATAATAGATAGGAATTCCACATTATATCTGATAGGTGTTATATACTTATCAATAAAGATTGGGTTACCCCCTCTATAATAGCCAAGAGAGAGAGGGATATATAGTAAGTAGTTTAACTTCATTTAAGGAGGTTTTTCTAATGAAAAAGTTTTTAGTACTCATTGTGCTGTTGCTTGTAGCATTCTCTTTCAGTGCATGCACCTATCGCATGGTCGACTTCACGGTGATCAGCTCCAAGAACACCGACATAAAGGGCAAGGTCGGAAAGCGCGTTAAAGGATCCGACGGCAAGTGCATGTACCTGGGCCCCCCGAACCTGAAGGAAGCTCTCGACAGGGCCATCCACAAGGAACCCGGTGCCGATGCTCTGATCGATGGCGTTGTCTACCAGAAGGTCTATGGTTTCTGGGTAATTTTTGAGGTCGAAGGGACCGCCATCAACACCAAGGCCCGATAAGATTCCCTCGACCGGTTTTAAAACCCGCCGAAAGGCGGGTTTTTGCTTACGCGATACTTGCGCTTTACCGCTTCTCACTCATTGAATCGGTTTTCTTTAATAGACCGCGGTCGTTCCATGATACTTGCGGAATAATGTTGACAGCGAGTCGTTTTTCTGATGAATAGACCTGCTGCGGTACCGGATTATCTGAATTCCCCGATAGCGTTGCCATTGCGACATTGATACGTGCAGCATCAATAATGGAAGGCGGGACTCTTATGGAACGATCCGACAAAAAAACCGTTTTCATTTCCATCACTGTTCTCGCGTGCATTATCACCGTGGTTCAATGCTCGAAAGATGACGCCGCCCTGCTC
>DATIKU010000040.1 GCA_035477215.1 Spirochaetota bacterium
CATCGCGAAGCGCTCGTCCTTCGTCTGCTTGTGATAATAGCGGTAATAGATCTGCTGGGCGATGGCCGCAAGGCGGAAGAGGCCGAAGCAGTAATAGTAGTCGAAACCGCCCACGGGTACGCCGGACTTCTCCGCGTAGCGCGCCACGAGCTCGTCGCGCGTGAGCGCCCCCTCTATATTCGTCGGCATGAGGCGGATGGCTTGGAGGTTCTCGGGGTCGTTTTTCTCCACCCAGTAGGCGAGCGAGCTTCCCAGATCCATGAGCGGGTCTCCGAGCGCCGCCATCTCCCAGTCGAGCACGCCGATGATCTTCAGCGGGTTTGCGGCGTCCAGCACCACGTTGTCGAACTTGTAGTCGTTGTGCACGATGGAGTGGTGCGGCGAGTCGGGAGGCATCTTGGCGGCGAGCCATCCCATCACCGCCTCGAAATCGGGCGCGTCGGGGGTGCGCGCGTCTCGGTAACGGCCGCTCCATCCCTCCACCTGCCGTTTCACGTAGCCCTCGGGCTTTCCGAAATCGCCCAGGCCAACGGCCCTGTAATCGATCGAATGCAGCTCGCAGTGCACGTCGATGAGGCGCTCGCAGAGGGCGCGCGCGTCCGCGGGAGAAAGCGGCATCCCCTTCGGCGGGTTCTTTCGTAAAATAATGCCCTTGATGCGCTCCATCACGTAGAAGGGGCATCCCATTACCGATTCGTCCTCGGTGTAGACGAGCGGTTCAGGGCAGTACGGATAGACCGGACGCAGCGCTTTCAGAATGCGGTACTCGCGCCCCATGTCGTGCGCGGTCTTCGCCTTCTTGCCGAAGGGAGGCCGGCGCAGCACCATTTCGCGATCGCCCACCGAGATGAGATAGGTGAGGTTCGAGAATCCGCTGGGGAACTGTCCGATTTCAAGCTTACCCGAAAGGCCCGGGATGCTGTCTTTAAGAAATTCCTCAACGCGCGCCAGGTCGAGCTGTTCACCCTCGCGCACGGATACCGCGCTGTCTGTCAGGTCCATTGCGTTTCCCTCCGTCTCTTTTCTTCAACCCCGGCCCCGCCGCGCCCCGGGCCAGATAGGCCTCGATGAATTCGATGATGAACGCCAAGTAGTCCTCCACCGAAACCCCGCGCGAGGTGTACTTCCAGCGCTTGAGATACCAGTCTTGAAGCAGGGCCTTCACCGAGGCCGCGGCCAGTACGGCGTCCGTCGGGGCGAAACTCCCCGCCGCCACGCCGCTCTCGATGATCCCGGCGAAGAGCGCCTCGGTGAAGAGCTCGCCCTCGATTGCCCTGTTCCTGCGCGCGCGGTCGAGGTAGCGCGCCTCCATGTACGAAAAATAGAACCACGGCTGCAGCGATTCGCTGAGGTACAGGTGCGCGCGCACCGCCTGGCGCAGGCGTTCCGCCGGCGGCGCGGTCGCGTCGATGTGCTCGGAGAGCACGCGCACGACGATGCGCGCGCCCTGCTCCTGGATCATGTCGAGGAGGCCCTCCTTCCCGGAGAAGTACGAGTACAGCGCCCCCATCGAGAGGCCCGTCTCGCGGCCCAGGTCGCGCAGGCTCATCGCGTGGAAGCCGCGCGCGTTAGCCAGCGCGAGCGTCGCGTCGAAGATGGTTACCAGGTTCCGCACCGCGACCGCCTGCTTCTTGATCTTGATCGATGCCCGGTTCTCGGCGTATATCGCGGCGCAGATGGCCTCGCGCGAAAGGCCAACACGCTTTTTGAAGTCGGCGTATCTCATCCCGCTTTACGTCCCCGCCTCAGCGCACCGTCCGCTTTTCGTAAGTGCGCAGCAGCCTTCCCGCGAACGAGGACTTGTGCACCTCGTCGGCGCCGTCGTAGATGCGCGCCGCGCGCTCATGACGAAAGAAGAAGGCGAGTATGGTGTCGTCGGTCATGCCCAGGCCGCCGTGCACCTGGAGCGCGCGGTCGATGACGCGCTGCATGGTATTGGCCACCACGAACTTGATGAGCCCTATGTCGTCGCGCGCCTCCTTGGCGCCGAAGCGCTCGATCTTCCACGCGGCGTGGAGCGTCATGAGCCGCGCCGCCTGTATCTCGGCCGCGCTCTCGGCCACCCACTGCTGGATGATCTGGCGCGAGGCGAGGGTCTTGCCTTCGGGCGAGATGACGCGCTTTGCCGCGCGCGAGCACATGAGGTCGAACGAACGGTTACAGATGCCGATCCAGCGCATGCAGTGGTGGATGCGCCCCGGACCCAGGCGCTCCTGCGCAATCACGAAGCCGTGCCCCTCGGGGCCCAGCAGGTTCTCCCGCGGCACGCGGCAGTTTTGATACAGGATCTCGCCGTGGCTGAAGTAGTCGCTTCCCGAGTGGCCCATCACGGGGATGTTCCGCACCAGGTTGAAACCCTTTGTGTCGCAGGGCACGATGATCATGCTGGCGCGCATATAGGGCGCGGCCTCGGGATTGGTGATCGCCATGACGATCGCGAACTCGGCGCCGTCGGCCGCCGTGGTGTACCACTTCTGGCCGTTGATGACGTAATCACCGCCGTCCTTCACCGCGGTCGTATCCATCATGACCGGGTTCGAACCCGGCATCTCGACCTCGGTCATCGAGAAGCAGCTGCGGATATTCCCCTCTACAAGCGGGATCAGATATTTCTTCTTCTGCTCCCCGGTGCCGTATTTATGCAGGATTTCAATGTTCCCGGCGTCGGGCGCCTGGCATCCGAAAATGAAGTGCCCCAGGGGACTGCGACCCAGCTCCTCCGACACCAGGGCGTGCTCCATAAGATCGAGCCCCATGCCGCCGAACTCCACTGGATGGTTCGGCGCCCAGAGCTCCATCTTTTTCACCATCCGTCTCTTTTCCTCGAGGACCGGGAGCATCTCCCGGAAGTCCTTCGAGGTGAACTCCGGCTCGAGCGGGACAAGTTCCTTATCCACGAACTCGCGGATCATGCCGCGTATTGCCTGCATCTTTTCGCTTATTTCAAAATCCATAGTCTTCCTCCTGATGTGGTGATGTGCGCCCGACCGCACCTGCCTGCCGAAAGCGCCGCTGCTATTACCGATACGTGATGATTTCCTTTTCGTTTTTCTCCTCGAGGTGCGGAACCGCGTTTAATGACGAGAGCGTTATGCGGTCGCCGTCGTACACGAACTTCGTTATCGAGGTGTTGACGATCTGCCAGCAGATGTGCATGGTCGTGATGTCGGGCGTGTCGACGGCGTACTGCACCGACGCCGAGATGGTGCCGCCCGAGGCCACCACCAGCACCGTTTTATTGCGGCCGTTCTCGGCCATGACCGCCGAAAGCCCCTTCGCCACGCGGGCCTTCACGCTCTTCCAGTTCTCCACTCCCGGCCTGTCGAACCTGCCGGTGACCCAGCGAACCATCACCTTCTCGAAGATGCGCTGGAAGGATTTTTTGTCGGTATAGATGTTCTCGAGCTCCCGCGACAGCGACGAATCCTCCTCAAGGAGTTCCGCAAGCTGTGACTTGATGATGGCCTTCGAATCATACTCGTTGAACTCGGGCATGACCTTGAGTTCCGGCACCTGCACGCCGCGCTCGCGGTAAAGCCCTATGATCTCGAGCGCCGTGCGCTTCTGCCGCTCGATCGCTCCGGAATACACCGCGTCGAAGCGGAGGCCCAGCCTCAGGAAATACTCCGCAAGAAGCACCGCCTGCTCGACGCCCCGTTTCGAGAGCCTGTCGTAGTTCTCCCTGCCGAACGAGGCCTGGCCGTGCCGCACCATATACATTATGCTCATCGCGTGTTCCCCTGGAAACAGCATCCGTGCGCATTCGAAATAATGTCAAACAAAAAAATGGAACGATCGTTCGGTTTTTTTGTTGCGAATATTCAAATAGTTTTAAATCATGGTGTCCCTGGGCGCGGCCGCGCCGGAAAACGAACAATCGGAGCGCTACGATGACCACCAATCCTCTGCACAAGCTCATGAACCCGGCCTCGATCGTAATCATCGGCGCGGGCAACAGTTTTATGAAGATGGGCACCATGCACGCCCTCAGCATCATCAAGGACGGCTACTTAGGGAAGTTCTATCCCGTGCATCCCAGGGACGAAACGGTGCTCGGTCATAAAGCATACCGCTCCGTAGAGGAGCTTCCCGAGGCGCCGGATCTCGCGCTCATCGTCATCCCCTCCAAGCACGTTATACCAATCATCGATTCGCTCGGGAAACTCGGCACCAGGCACGCCATCATCATCACCGCCGGCTTCAAGGAGACCGGAGAAAAAGGAGGAAACATGGAGCGCGAGCTCGTCGAGACCGCGCACAGGCACGGCATGCGCTTCGTCGGTCCCAACTGCATGGGGATCGTAAACACCGCAATCTCGCTCAATACCACCGTGGTGGAGCTTCGCGACAAACCCGGGCTCCTCGGCTTCGCCTCGCAGAGCGGCACCTACATAACACAGTCACTCAAATACCTTGGGAAGCGCGGCATACGCTTCAGCAAGGCGCTCAGCGTCGGCAACGAGGCCGATATCTCGATCATCGACGCGCTCGAATACCTCGGCGAGGACGAGCAGACGAAGGCGATCGCACTCTATATCGAAGGCATCCGCGACGTGCCGCGCTTCATCGATGTGGCGCGCCGCATAACGCCGAAAAAGCCCGTCGTCGCACAGTACGTCGGGGGCTCGAAGGCCGGGGCGCGCTCCGGGAAGAGCCACACCGGCGCGATGGCTGGCCCGGACCATATCTACGACGGAATCTTCCGCCAGGCGGGCGTCATACGCGTCGACTCGGTCGAGGACCTCTACGGCCACGGCTGGGCGCTCGCCACGCAGCCCATCCTGCGGGGCAACCGCGTCGGCGTCGTCACCAACTCGGGCGGCCCCGGCACCGCCATGTCCCACGTCTGCGAGGGCGGCGGCATGGAAATACCGGTGTTCTCGGAGAAGCTCCGGCAATCCATACGGCCAATGGTGCCGCCGCACGCCCCCTGCGGCAACCCGGTCGACATCACCTTTTCGCTCGACACGAACTCGCTCACCACGGAGATCCCGCGTCTTGCCATGGAGAGCGGTGAGGTCGACGGCATCGTGCTGCACGGCGCCATGAGCTCCGGCTTCGTGAAGGCGATGTACCCGCATATCGCGGACATGCTCGGAGGCAAGACGATCGACGACGTGGTAAAGAGCCTGAGCGCCGATCTCACACAGTCGGTGGGACTGCCTCAAAAATACGGCATCCCGATGCTCCTCTCGTCATTCTTCGACCGCGACGACAGCTTCACCGAGTTCTACGAAGACAACGACATCCCCGTCTTCGACTCGCCCGAAAAGACAGCGCGCGCGATGGTAACGCTCAACCGCTACCGGTTGGTGAGACAGCGCGAGGCGCATGCCGCGGCGGCGGCAGTCCCCCGTTCGGACAGTGCCGCCGCTATTATCGAAAAGGCGCGAAGGGCGGGCCGGAGCGCGCTCGACGAGCACGAGGCCAAACTCGTCCTCGCGGCCTACGGCGCGCCGGTCACCGATGAGCGGCTGGTCACCACGGCCAAAGACGCGGCGGCGGCGGCCGAAACGCTCGGCTACCCGGCCGTGCTCAAGGCCTGCTCGCCCGAGATTTTACATAAGACCGAGAAGGGCCTGGTGCGGCTGAACCTCATCTCCGCGGCGGCCGTTGCCGCGGCCTTCGACGATATGCAAAAGGCCGCGGGCGCCGCGGTGCCGGCGATCGTCTACCGTATGGTGGAGGGCAGTCGCGAGCTTGTTGCCGGCATGACGAGGCACGCCGGGATCGGTCCATGCGTGATGTTCGGCCTTGGCGGAGTCTACACCGAGCTGCTTCGCGACATCGCCTTCCGCGTCGCGCCGCTCACCGCCGCCGACGCGCGGGAGATGATGCACGAGATAAAGGGAAGCAGGATCCTCGGCGAATTCCGCGGCATGCCCGCCGCCGATATCGACGCTCTCTCGAAGCTCCTGCTGGCCCTGGGCGCCGTCGCGCTCAATCACCCGGAGGTGCGCGAGATCGACATCAATCCGATTCTCATAAGCGGCGCCCGGCCGGTCGCCGTCGACGCGCTGGTGACGCTGGAGGCATAGGAAATCAGGACGCCCGGGGACCATCTCCGCGCGGCTTTTCGTCCCACAATATCCGAACCGTTAAATGCTTTTTATGCGCGCCCGGAATTTCCTTGCCCTCCACCATGCCGGATGGTAGTATTCGGACTGCCGGGCGAAACCGTCATGAATGCGCGCATACTGATCGCGGAGGACGAGAGCATCATCGCTCTCGATCTTTCAGGGATATTGCAAAACCTGGGCTACGAGCCCTCGGGGATAGTTTCGACCGGAGCGACGGCGGTTGAGGCGGCGCTCGCCGATCCTCCCGACCTCATCCTGATGGAAATCTACGACAGGCTCTACCGCTCGCCCGATTACCGGTCGGTCGGGGTGAAAGATTACCTTGACAGGCTCATCGACGGCATACGGCTCGCCTATTCGCCGGGAAGCGCCATCCGCATCGAGAAATCGATCGAAGAAATACCGCTCGATTCGCGCGTACTCTTCCCGGTCGGGATGATCGTCAACGAACTGCTTACAAACGCACTCCGGAACGCCTTCCCCGACGGGAGGGCCGGGCTGATTACGATCGGCCTTAATCGCGACGATAAACGCCGAATCGAATTGACGGTGCATGACGACGGCGCCGGGATTCCGGACTCGGTGAATCTCGATTCGGGAAAGGGATTTGGCCTGGTGCTGGTGCGGACGCTCGCCGAACAGGTCGGCGGCGAGCTTATGCTTTCACGCTCAAACTGGACCGGATGGACAATCCGATTTCAGGGAAACGACAATGCCTCAAAGGGATCAAACGGTCCCGGCCGCGGGGGCAAGGCCTTTTAAACCACTTCCATGGAGGGTCGATCATGTCTAAAATTTTTGCTTTTGTCTTTATGGCGGTTTTCGCCGCCTCGTCGCTGTACGCGGGCGAAGTGAAGGAAGCCGCCTGCAAGGCGGCGTGCATGAAGAGCAGGGACAAGTGCGTTAGCGAAGCGTCGGGCAGCAGGATGAAGGAGATGGCCTGTGACCAGGCGTACAAGAAGTGCGAGAAGGATTGCGAGAAAGACGCCGAGAAGGAAAAAGGAAAAAAGAAATAGTCCGCGGTATATTCCCGCCCCCACGGGTCCCCCGGGGGGGCGGGGTTCTGCGCCCCGCGGGGCCGCACCGGGGTATCCATCCGCTCTGCTTACGCGTTTCCGGCCCTGAACAGCCCGGCGTACGGTCGATAAAAAGTATTGTCGACCGGTATGGCCCCCTCGATCGCGCAGATGCTCCGCGCGAAGGCGCCCGATGCCCGGATCAGCCTGTCGGGCGGCCATCCGCTTAAAAGCCCGGCGATGAGCATCGCGCTGTATCCGTCGCCGGCGCCGACGGTGTCGACCACGGTAACATCTCCGTTTTCCGCGGCGCGCACCCGTTCTCCCGAAACATACAGCTCGCTCCCCCTCGCGCCCCTGGTGAGCGCCAGGATCCGGATGCCGTATGTTGCCATCAGATACTCCGCGAAGGCCTGTTCGTCGCCCGCGAAGCCGAGCATCGTCTTTAGCCGTCCGAGCTCGTCGTCGTTCATCTTCACGATGTCGGCGTATTCGAGCGAAGTCAGCACGATATCGGGCGTCTCGCACCCGGGGCGGAGATTGACGTCGTAAAAGCAGAGGGCCTCGGGCGGCTTCTTCGCGACAAGCGCGCGTACGAAATCCTGGCCGTGCGCCGTGCGCTGAGCCAGCGAGCCGAAATATACGAGCCGCGCCGACGCAAGCGTTTTCTCGACGCCTTTTGAAAGCTCGAGATAATCGAAGGCGGCGTCGGGGAGAATGCTGAATGTCGCGTTGCCCGATCGATCGAGCTCGATGCTCACCTGCCCGGTCGGGTGAACGTCGTCGCGCTGCACCAGGTCGGAGGGAAAACCCACCGAGCGAAGATAGGCGAGCATCTCGCTTCCCAGCTCGTCCGTTCCCACTCGCGACGCGAGGGCGGCATTGAAACCCAGGGAGCGCAGATGGAACGCCACGTTGAAGGGGGCACCGCCGGGACGTCTGTACGATGGAAAGATGTCGAAGAGTATTTCGCCGATTGAAAGAATCATCATATCCATTTTTCAATCGATGCGCGGATGAGTCAAGGGTTTTTATGAAAAAAATTTCTGAACAGGGAAAATCGTCATTTCAAGAGTACATCGCATAACCGCACAAGCATCACGCGCGGCGGATCTCGTACGCGTACTTGCCGTCTTTCGCGAACCCGAGGCGCTCGTAGAGGCCGTGGGCCTCCGCGCGCTTCCGGTTGCTTTGAAGAACGACCTTGTAGCATCCGGCCCGCCAGGCTGTATCGATCGCCTCGCGCAGCAGCGCGAACGCCAGTCCCCGGCGGCGGTGCTCCGGATGCGTGATTACGTTTTCGACAAAGGCGATCGGCCTCCCCCCGCGAGTGAGGTTGGGAAGCAGGTAGAGACAGCAGGAGCACACGACACGGCCCTCGGACTCCACGATCATACAGCGGCAGATATCCCCGGACGAGTGAAAGAGCTCCCACGAGCGTTCGAGCCGCCGGATATCGGAGCGGTCCTCCTCCGGGCTCAAATGGCGATACAGCTCGATGATGTCGACGAGCTCGTCCGGGCGCGCGGTCCTGATCAGGGCATCCATCCCCTACCGTTCCTTCCGGCGACCGCTTTCCATTCCGGCGAGGGCCATATCAACAGCGTGCGCCACCAGGTCGGCAAGCGGCACGCCGACAAAGCCCGTGCTCTTCTTCACTTCCAGGATAAGCACGCCGTCGATGACCCCCCACAGCGTCACCGCGGTCTTCCAAGAGTCGACCGAGCGGAACTCCCCGGATCGCACGCCTTCGTCGATAATCGAGGCTATGAGCGAAAGCAGGGCTTTCGTACGCTTCTCTATGAGCGGCACCATCTTGAGATCCGAGAAGAACTCCCGCACGCCCAGGTGGTTGACGGCTATGATGTCGTAATACTCGCGCTCGGTGGCGAAAAACCGGTAATAGGCGCCGGCCAGCGCCCGTATCCGGTCGGATGCCGTTGTGAAAACACCTTCAAGCGTTCGGGCGATCATCCCCTCGAGGATGTCCATGCCCATGAGGCTCAGCGTCCGGTATATCTCGAGTTTGCTGTCGAAATACTGGTAAAACGATCCCGGCGTGAGGTCGGCGTCGCCGGTGATCATCCTGATTGTCGTGGCCTGGTAACCGTGCATGGAGAAATGACCTTTCGCCGACTCGAGCAGCCGCACGCGCCGCTCGGCCTTTTCGCCTTCCGATCGTGCCCTCAGCTTGTTCATCGCTTCACAACCCATCAATCGCGAATTTTTTGCAAATATTAAATTGACATATAATTAAACACTCATTTATTTATCCCAGGCTGCACTTCCGGGACGGATTCGGGGCATTCCCCGGGGCAAACAGAGAAACCCGCTCCGGCCGGGGAGGCGGCCATTGGGTTTAAAAATCCCGTCATGGAGGTTTCCAATGAGCTTTTTGAGCACGTATCGCTTCAGGAAATGGCATGTCGCTCCGGCGTTCGTTCTTATCCTCATCATTTATTTCATTTTCACGTCGATTCCATTCGGGACATACGCGTATACCCCCGTACCCGGCGAAAAGCACGCCGTGCCGCTCGATCCCGAAAGCCCGTGGCCCAAGTTCCGCGCGGACGCGTTGCAGAGCGGCCGGGGGCGCGTAGTCCCTGTCACCGATCCGTCACTGCGTCCCTGGATGTATAAAACCGGCAAGGGAATCTTCAGCTCTCCGGTAATCGACGCCGAGGGAACGGCCTATATCGGCTCGGCCGACCACTGGTTTTACGCCCTCGGCGCCGACGGCAGCCTTAAATGGAAATTTAAAACCGGAGAGATTATCGATTCCTCGGCGCTGCTCGACGACCGCGGGCGCGTCTACGTCGGTTCGGGGGACGCACATGTCTATTGCCTTGAGCGGTCTGACGGAAGGCCCGTCTGGAAAATGAAGGCCCATACCGTACGGGAAGTCGAAAAGGAATTCGGCCTCAAGACCTACAACCTTGACTGGTTCGAGGGTAACATCGGCATGCTCGCCGACGGCACACTCATCGCGCCGAACGACAACTACCTGGTGTACGCCATCGACCGCGACACCGGCGCGCGAAAGACCCAGTATGTCGGCAACGAGCTCATGTGGTCGCTCCCGGCGGTGAACGCGAAGACCGGGCGCATCTTCTTCGGCTCCCAGTACATGGCGCTCGAGAACGTATACTGTTACGACACCGCCACGGGAAAAAAGCGCTGGGCGAACGGCGGCCTGGGCTCGAACGCCGCCTCGCCGGTGCTCACCTCGGACGCGCATAACGGCGCGGTGGTGCTCGGCGGCTTCGACGGCTACGTGCGCGCCTACGCGCAGGACAGCGGCAAACAGCTCTGGAAACGGGGGCTTCGCGACCACATCTACGCAAGCCCCGCGCAGCTCTCCGACGGCGCCATCATCCAGCCCTCGGCCGACGGGACCGTCTACGCGCTCGAACCGTCAACCGGGGATATCCGGTGGTCTTTCGACACGCTCGAACCCATACGCTCCTCGCCCGCGGTCGACGCGCATGACAGGATATATGTGGGTTCCGGAGAGGGACGCCTCTTCTGCATCAATCCCGACGGCACGCTGCGCTGGGCGTACCGCTGCATCGACGAGGACCGCAACGACCTCAACGGCTCGCCGGGCCTGGGCCGTACGGGCGTGTACATAGGCGGAGAGAACGGCGGCGTTTTCTTTGTCCCGTACGACTACCCGCTCTCGCCCGCCGGCATGCGCGACGCGCGCTGCGCGCGCGGCCCTGGCGAGGACCTCCCGGCGGAGGGCAGCCACCTCGTCTTCACCACGCACTTCGGGAAGCTCCGCACCGAAACGCCGGAGCGCATCGACGCCAACCAGCCGCTCGCCTATACGCTTTTGGTGCGCGATAAGGGCGACACGCTGAAGTCGGCCATCGACCGCGACAGCGTCGTAGTGGAGGTGAGTGGGAGCCCGCCGATGCGCGTTGACGTTTCGGCCAACCGGCAGTTCCTGGTCGTCACCCCGCGCGAAACCTGGACCGCGCCGGCCGGGGGCGAACTCACCGTCGGCATAAAGGGCTCGTATCTCACGGGCCTTCGCCGTTTCGGACTGAAGTTCTTCGGCGGCTCGGGGGGCGGAAAATTCGAGTACCGCCACGTGTTCCATGTCGCGCCGCGCGGCACTGCCGGCTCGCCCTACCGCGTGCCGAAACGACCGGGCGATGCCTCCACCGTGTTCGAACTCAGCCGCCTCGCCGCGCCCAATCCGACCATGCTCCCCTCGTGGAACCAGATCGGCTTCGATTCACTGCACTATCTCTGCGGCGTGGTGGAAGGCGACGGAAAACGCATGCTCGTCTGGACGGTGGGAGGAAAGCTCCACAACGGGAAAACGTTGGTGAACCCGGCGCTCGAGGCGCGCTTTCCGCTGGTGCTCGAGTACGACGGGGGCCTTCTCACCTTCCGCAATTACGACGGCTTCAAGATCAACTTCGTGGGCTCGTGGGACATGCCCTTCGGCTCGTACCGCGTCTCCTCGAAGGCCGACCCGGCCACGGGCGCGCTTCGCGACACGGGCGCCTTCAGCGCCATCGCGCTCTGCGACGAGATCGAGTATTATGGAAGGTTCCTCAAGCTCATGGGCATGTCCGAGTTCGACACCGGCCATATGGCGGTGTTCGGCGGCATGAACCTGGGCCTGCACGGCCGCGGCTACGCGGCCATGCCCGCGGGGGTGGGGATGGTGGCGTTCGGCGTGAACGGGAACACGGTCCAGGCGGATATAAAGGGCGGCACGCTTAAAAAAGACGAGCACGTGTTCAGTCTCATGCTCGTCGATGACGCGACGGGGAACCCGCTCGCGCTTTATTACACGAAGCATACGACGGTCGAATCGGATGACAGGGGAGTCGTCAGGAAGATCGGCGTGCGTTTCCCGGGCGGATCGGTCAAGGGTAAGCTTCGCGTCTACTACATGGTCGACACCTACCCCGCGGCCAGAGGCGTGGTGAACCTTTAGGCTGCGGCATATTCAACGTCCCGCGCCGGTGACGAAATGCCGATTCACGGCCGTTCAGGGAATCGGCATTTCGTTTTTGCGTTCATCGACGGCACCGTTTTATTCTTGAACGGCCGGCGGACATACGATACACCGGCGCACGCTCGCATGATATTCCGCGCCATAAACCGGGAGGTGACGATGAAGGGCCCCATGCCCGCCTGGATGTTCCGCTTCATGGAATTCATGCTCGCGCTACGCGACCTCTTCATCAGCCCGCGCCGGCGCCTCGTCGCGGCCGGGGTGCGGGAGGGCTCGCGAGTACTCGATTTCGGCTGCGGCCCCGGCACCTACTCCATCGAGGCCGCGCGCGTTGCCGGGCCGGCCGGGCGGGTGTACGCGCTCGACATCCATCCGCTCGCCGCGCGGCGCGTGGAGGAGGTCGCCGCGCGCGAAGGACTCTCGAACATCAACACGATCGTTTCGGACGGCGCAACCGGCCTGGAAGAAAAAAGCGTGGACGTGATTCTCTTCTACGACACCATCCACCTCCTCGAGCGCCCGGAAACGGTGCTTTGCGAGATGCACCGCGCGCTCGCGCCGGGCGGAACGCTTTCCGTCGCGTCGTACTTCATGCGCAAGCGCCGCATCGTGGAGGTGGTTTCGGACGGAGGGCTTTTCGAATATCGGGGAGGGGGCCACGGGTCGCTCCTGTTCACGCGCGGTGCGGAATGAAGACGTAACGCCACTCGTCGCTCACCGCGGCTCGCGCCGGAGAAAGGGCGGCCCCGCGCTCGCCGCCGATTTGTATTGACTCCGTCGTCGTCCCCGTGTAGCATCGCACGGACGTTCATTGTGCGATAGGAGCATCGACATGGAGCTTTCCCCGCTCACGTGGCTTTCAATCGGCCTCATACTCGCGGCGCTCGAGATGCTGGCGCCCGGTTTCGTCGTCTTCTGGTTCGGCATCGGGAGCGTTCTTACCGCACTGCTGGTCCGACTGGGAATCCTGGAATCCGCCGAGGCGCAGTGGCTCTTCTTCTTTGTGTCATCGGTCTCGCTGGTGGGACTCTGGTTCGGGGTGCTGAAAAAACGTTTCCGTCCGGATGAATCCACGGGCCTGCGCGACCCGACCATCACGGGCCTGCGCGGAAGATGTACGCGCCGCATCACGCCGGCGGTCCCCGGGGAGGTCGAGCTCTTCGAGAGTTTCCACGGACTGCGGATATGGCGGGCAGAATCACCGGAAACGATCGAGAACGGAGATGAGGTGACCGTAAACGACGCAAAGGGCATCAAGCTCGTCGTTTCCAAAGTACGATAAAAGGAGGAACCATCATGACCGGACTCATTATCGCCGTGGCCGTACTCGCATTGTTTCTCACCTTCAAGGGCGTCCGCATCGTGCCCCAGGCCCAGAACTGGCTGGTCGAGCGCTTCGGCAAATACGCCGCCACGCTCTCGCCCGGGCTCAACCTCATCAATCCCGTATTCTCGCGCGTGTCCGCGAAGATCGACATTCGCGAACAGGTGCTCGACCTTCAGCCGCAGGGCATCATCACCGAGGACAACGCCGCGGTGAAGGTCGACGGCGTGCTCTTCTATAAGATTCTCGACCCGTACAAGGCCTTTTACGGCATCGAGCACCTCGAGTTCGCCATATCCAACCTGGCGCTCACCTCGCTGCGCTCCATAATGGGCCGCATGACGCTCGACGCCTCTCTTTCGCTTCGCGAAAAGATCAACGCCGAGCTCCTCAAAATCCTTGACGAGGCGACCGACTCGTGGGGCACCAAGATCACGCGGGTCGAGATCAAGGACATCATGCCCCCCCAGGACCTCCAGCAGGCCATGACCCTGCAGATGAAGGCCGAGCGCGAACGCCGCGCCACCGTGCTCGAAGCCGAGGCGCAGAAGGAGGCCCAGGAAAAGAAGGCGGAAGGGTTCAAGCGCGCCCAGATACTCGAGGCCGAGGCGAGGAAGGAGTCCGCGCTCCGCGACGCCGAGGCGCGCGAACGGCTGGCCCAGGCCGAGGCGAACGCCATCACCTCCGTGGCGGGGGCGCTGAAGTCCACCGGCGGCGATCCGCTTATATATCTTCTCGGGCAGGAATATGTAAAGGGCCTGGTGAGGCTCGGGGAGTCGCAGAACAGCAAGATGGTCATTCTTCCGGCCGACCTCATCGACTCGGTGCGAAGCATCTTTAAAATAAAGGGGTGATGGGTAACCCCGCCGCGGCCCGAATGCTCCGGCCCTTCGCGCCATGAAGATACTGGTCTGCGTGAAGCAGGTCGCCGACTCGGAGTCGGTGATCACGATCGATCCCTCCGGCTCGTGGATCGAGGAGGAGGGACTCGTCTTCCGAATGAACCGCTTCGACGAGTACGCCGTCGAGGAATCGCTCGTCATACGCGACGCATTCCCCGGCTCGGCGGTGACGGCGATCTCCGCGGGGCCGGAGCGCGCCGAAAGCACCGTGCGGCGCGCCATGGAGATGGGAGCGGACCGCGGCGTTCGCGTTGCGCTGGAAACGCGCGGCTACACAAGCCCCATGACCGTCGCCGCCCTCATCGCCGCGCATGCGCGCGAGGAAGGCTACGACCTCATACTCTGCGGCGCCATGGCCGAGGACGACATGCAGGCGCAGGTTGGGCCGCTTGTGGCCGAGATGCTCAATCTTCCGTCTTCGACATCGGTGATCGCGGCAACCGTCTCAGGGGACGCATCCGCGATCAGGGTCGAGCGCGAGATCGAGGGCGGCGTGCGAGAGGCGATCGAGCTCTCGCTTCCCGCGCTCGTCTCCGTACAACCCGGCATCAATCGTCCCCGCTACCCCTCGCTCTCGAACGTGCTCCGCGCTAAGAACCAGCCGGTACCGGCGGAAGAACCGAACGCCGCGGCCCGCGCACTAATGCCCGAGCGCCTTGCACGTCTTTACGTCCCCGAACGATCGGGCGCCTGCGAAATGCTCGAGGGAAGCCCCGCGGAAAAGTCCGAAAAACTCCTCGCGATCCTCTCCGCGAAATCGCTAATATAGGACGCCGCATGAGACCGATCGTCATCATCGCCGAACTCGACAGCGGCTCGGTCCATCCTGCGAGCCTCGAGGCCGTCGCCTTCGCGCGCGCCCTTGCGCGGCTCGAACCCGGACATCTCACGATCGTCACGCTCGGTCACGCGGTACGCGAAATTGCCGGCAATCTTGCCGCGAGGACCGGCATCGACGTTATCGCGCTCGAAAACGAACACGCGGACGACTACACCGCCGGGCTCTGGAAGGAGTCGCTCGCCGCGGCGGTCGCGCCGCTCGAGGCGCGCTTCGTCGTGGTGCCGCACACGGCGCGCGGCTACGACTTCGCGCCGGGCCTCGCCGTACGCCTGGGCGCCGGCTGCGTCACCGCGGTCGAGGCCCTGCGGAAGGACGACGGCGCGATCGTGCTCACCCGCTCCGCGTTCGGCGGGAAGGCGCTCATGGACATCGCTCCGCCGGCAGGACGCACCGTACTCACCGTGCAGCCGGGCTCTTTTCCGGTCGAACCGGCCTTCGCCGCCGCGCCGGGCACGGTCACCATCCGGCCAGACGAAGCGCGCGACGCGCGCTCCCGCGCGCTGGGGCGCACGGCCTCCGAAGCCGAAACGGCGTCGCTGAATGAAGCCGAGGTGATCGTCGCCGCCGGAAGAGGCATTGGCAAAAAGGAGAACCTGGAGCTAATCCGCGCGCTCGCCGCGCTCTTCCCCCGCTCGGCCCTCGCCGGCTCGCGCGCCGTATGCGACGCGGGCTGGCTGGAGTACGCGCGGCAGGTCGGCGTTACCGGAAAGACCGTTTCACCGCGCCTCTACGTCGCCTGCGGCATCTCCGGCACGGCCCAGCACACGGCGGGCATGAAGAACGCGCAGACCATCGTGGCCATCAACACCGACCCCGGCGCGCCCATCTTCAACGTGGCGCACATCGGGGTCGTCGAGGACCTCACGCGCTTCATTCCGCTCCTTATCGAATCGCGCGAAAAGTCCATGAAGGTTTGAGAACGGGCCCGCGGCGGGCCTTCACATCACGCCCGGAAAAACGGGCGCCATGGTCCAAATCCGCGAAATGCGACGATAAAAAGTAATTGTGTATTTTGACTTGGCGGTGTACTGCGGGGAATCGGCTTTTTTCGCGAACTTCAATCATTTGTTCAATCATCTTTCAAAGGAGCGTTCATCATGTCAGACGTCATTCTGTACGAGAAAAGGGAGAACATCGGCATCATCACCATCAACAGGCCCAAGGCCAACCAGCTTTCGGGCGAGGTATTCGAGGAGTTCCGCAAGGCGCTCGACGCCTGCGAGGCCGACAGCGGACTGCGCGCGATCGTCGTGACCGGTTCGGGCGACAAGATATTCAGCGCGGGCGCGGACCTCTCGGCCGGCTTCGGCGATTACGGCCCAGTGGACTTTCTGAAGCGCGGCCAGGACCTCTGCAACAAGATCGAGGACTTCCCGCGGCCGGTCATCGCCGCGCTCAACGGCCACGCCTTCGGCGGCGGCTGCGAGATCGCCATGGCCTGTCATTTCCGTTTCCTGAGCGAGGAGGGGCGTATCGGCCTCACCGAGACCAATATCGGCATCATGCCCGGCTACGGCGGCTCGCTGCGGATGCCGCGCCTGGTGGGCAGGGCGAAGGCGCTCGAGTACATCTGCTTCGCCAAGCAGATCGACGCGGCCGAGGCGTTGGCCGTCGGACTGGTGAACTACGTATTCCCCAGGGACAAAGTGCTTGCCGAGGCGATTGAATTCGCCAAAAAGCTCGCCGCGCGCCCGCCGCTTGCCGTTAGCGCCGTCCTGAAGCTCCTCTCGGCGAGCCCCGGCATCCCGCCCGAGCAGCACCTTAAAGTAGAGCGCGAGTCGCTCGCGAAGCTCTTCGGCTCGAAGGACACCGCCGAGGGGCTGACCGCCTTCATGCAGAAGCGGCCTCCGGTCTTCACCGGCGAGTGAGGCCCGGCCGCGGCGCGCCGTTTTTATCGCGGCGCGCCGCCGTTCACTCCTCGATCCCTCCCTCACACCACGACCGTCCTAATCTAATTCGCGATTTTTCACGATAATTACCTGAAGGCTGAAAATCCGTCCGTACCGGAGCGCACGCAATGAGCAGGCACCTTATTCCTCTCGTGTTGATCATTTTTTTCATGGTTCCCGAACTCGGGGCCTACACCGGCCGGCGCCACGAATGGTGGAAGATCAGGCTCCGAAACCTGCGCGTAGAAAGCGCGTCCCTCGAAAAGAACGTCCTGATCGATCCGGCGGTACGGGAGCTGGTTAGAAACGATATCGAACGGGCCGGAACGGTCATACGGGCATTCGAACGGGAGCGCGGCGGCGAGGCGATTGGCCATGAAAACAAAACATGGTCGACCGACGCGATACTGGCGCTCGCCGGACAGATCGCCGCTCCCGTATTTTCAATCTGCCTTCTCGAATACATCACGACCTCGGCCGGGCATCGAGATAATTACCGGGCGGTGAAGGACGCCGCCGGAAATGAGGTCCGCCGGATGATGAAAACCTCCCTTGGCGCGGCCGACGACGAGCTTCTCGACACGATCGTCTCCGGGGACGTTTCGAAGGTGGAATGGCAGTACTGCGCGCTTGAGGCGTTCCTTTCCGCGGCGAAACGCGCGAGCGGAGACCTTCGCACGCGCGTCATCTCATCCGCCGGCGAAAGCGTTGCGCCCGGGGAGTCGGCCCTGTCGCCCGCCGAGGTGCGCAGGCTCGTTGTGGAAAAGTCGCTCGCCGAATGCGCCGCGCTCATGAATCCCTCGACCATCGCCATTACACCTGACGACCTGGCCTCTGCGCCCTCCTGGCAGTCGGTGCGCTCGAGGATCGGCCATCGTCTTTCGCTCATGAAAGAGCTCAGGGAGATGGCCGATACCGGCGGCGAATTTATCGCCCCGGTAAAGCTCCGGGAACTGCTCGACAAGGCGCCCGACACCGAGCGCCTTGTCTTCTCCAGGGCCGCCCTGCGCTACTTCGACCGCCGCAACATTGACACGGCCGCGGGCGGGGAACCGTCGGGGACCGGGACGTTTATCCGGATACCGAAAAATCCGGACGGCACCATGGTCTTTCGCGACCTTGACGAAGCGCGCCGCGCCGCGGTGTCCTCGATACGCGGCGGGGATGCCCCGGAGCTTTTCACCGCAACCGAAAAGAATTTCGCGTCCATTGTCGACAGGTACACCGCCGAGACACGCACGGGTTTTTTCGCCGGGGAGGAGCGCCTGCGGAGAATAAAGAACGACGACCCGGTCGGCGGGATCGCGAACGAAAAGGAATTTATGCAGGCGAAGGCCGTTTTCGTCGACAGGATGGCGCTCGTTCAGGGGTACGTTTTCAGGTCCATGCGCTATCTCAAATGGCTATCCGCGGGGCGAAAGCTCGACGGCGAGGTGATCGTCGCATCGCTCAGGACGCGCGCCGCCGCGAACAGGGAATACCTGTCATTCGCGGAAAGGCTCGCGGTCGAAGGGGAAGCGATCGCCATGCTCCGGCACCCCGTCCTGCACCGGCGCTACGCGCTCGCCGCGCGAAATATCGAGGGCCTTTACCGCGCCGCGGGAAATTCCATGAGCCTGGATAAGAATGCCGCGCGTTTTCAGAGCGCCGCGCAGCAGGCCGAGGTTCGCTCCCTGCGCTCGGTTTTCAGCGACGAGCTTAAAGCGGCCCGGATGGCAAACGCGGCGCGCCTTGCCGCTTTTTCGAAAAACGTCGCCGCATCGGCGAAAAAGGAAGCGGGACTCGCCGAAGCCTTCCAGGGCGCGACGGCGGATTTTGAAATGGAACAGATGCTTAAGAGGCTCGACGAATACTCGGCGCTGTACGCCCGGCTGGACTACACGGGCAGGGCGCTCGGCCGCTACGCGAAGCTGTACGGCGAAATGGAAGCCCGGCTTTCCCGCGGTGAAAAACCCGTCCGGCTCGACGAGGTCATTTCCAAAAAATCCCTGCTGGGTATGGTCGAGCATTTCGATACCGTCGCCATCCGTGCCGAACGGGCGACGGCCGGATACCTGCGCGGGGAAATAGCCACGGAGATTTCACGCCTCGCCACACTGGTCAATTACTACCGTCAACGGAAGATTGAAATACACCGCGGGCCCTCGGCCGAACAACTCGCCGAGCGCCGCAAGGCGCTTGACGTGTCCCCGTCCGTCACGGTCGCGTCGTGGACGATGAACGGCCTTAACTTTGAGGAGGTCGACCGCAAGGCGGCGCACCGGCTCACCGGGATGTACCACCGTCTTATCTGGCGGACGAAGCGGCCGCCCGAAACCGATGTCGCCGGCGCGCCGCCGACCGCCTCAACCGACGGGCACCTCCTCTCGCCGCTCATCCCCGCGGGATGGTTCGCAAGCGAACCGGCCGCGGACGAGGCGGGCGATGGGATCATCAGGCGTTACACCAGCGCCGACAAATCGGCGAGCATCACCATCGCGCGAGTCCAGGCCGGTGGCAGAATGCTCAGCGAGATCAGCGCGCGCTGGGCGAAGGAACGCGGCGCCGGAATCGTCAGACAGCGATGGGGGAAAAAGGAGAATCTCGACTACTTCTGGACGCTGGCCCGAAGCCCCGGGAGGAACGTTATGGAGGTCTATGTGCTGGGCGAGGGCGAGGGCGCGCTTGTGGTGTCGGGCACCGCGCCGCGCGACCGCTACACGGCGTTCAAGCCCCATCTCGACGCCGTCTTCGAATCCATGGCGCGCTGACGGCCGGCCTTTTCGGGGCGGCGGCTAAGGCTCGCTCATGATCGCGCCCCAGTGTCCTCGGAGTGTCGGCATCTTCAGCGCCTCGGACAGAAGCCCCATGAATTCCGAGCGCGGTATCCCGCGCGCCCCCAGGCTCTCCAGGTGCGCCGTATGCACCTGGCAGTCGATCAGCGTAAATCCCCGGGAGTGAAGCTCCTCCACAAGCGCGATGAACGCCGCCTTCGACGCGTTGGACACCGCCGCGAACATCGACTCGCCGAAAAAGCAGCCTCCCAGCGAAACACCGTAGAGCCCGCCGGCGAGATCATCGTCCCTCCATGCCTCGGCCGAGTGGGCCAGGCCCAGTTGGTGCAGTTCGGTATAGGCCTCGAGCATGTCGTCGGTGATCCAGGTGCCCTTCTCGTGACGGCGCCGCCGGGAGCGGCAGGCCTCGATTACGCCGCGGAAGTCGCGGTCGAAGGTGATGGTGAAAATACTGCGTTTCATGATCCGGCGCATGCTGCGCGAGACTTTCAGCTCATCGGGAAACAGGACGTATCGCGGGTCGGGCGACCACCAGATGATCGGGTCGTCGTCCGAATACCAGGGGAAGATGCCGTTACGATAGGCTTCCACGAGGCGTCGGGGAGAAAGGTCACCGCCGACCGCGAGGACCCCGCCCTCGGCGGCGAGCTCGGGCGGGGGAAAGACGATGTCCTCGCACAGGCGGTAGACCGGCATGGTGGCCCTCTCAGGCTGCGGGAGCTTTGCCCTCGACGACGCGTATCACCACCTCGTCGTTTTCGATCATCGCCTCGGCCTTTCCGCCGCCGGCAAGCCGACCGAAAAGCACCTCGTCGACGAAGAAGCGCTTGATTTTGTCCTGCACCAGCCGCGCGATCTCGCGCGCGCCGAACTCGGGCGAATAGCCACTGTGCGCGAGCCAGCGCACGCATTCGTCGGTAATGGCGAGCTCGACGCTCTTTTCCGCAAGCTGAAGGGCGAATTCATCGACCGTCTTCTTCACGATGCTCTGCACGATCTCCTCGGTGAGGCCGGAGAAGGTGATGACGGCGTCCAGGCGGTTGCGAAACTCAGGGGCGAAGATGCGCTCGACCGCGCTCTGCACCGCGCCGGGGTTGCCCGTCTCGTCCCCGAAGCCGATCTTTGATTTCGCCAGCTCGCGCGCGCCGGCGTTCGAGGTCATGATGATGACGACGTTCCGGAAATCGGCCTTGCGCCCGCTGTTGTCGGTGAGCGTGGCGTAATCCATCATCTGTAAAAGCGTGTTGAAAATATCGGGGTGCGCCTTCTCGATCTCGTCCAGGAGCAGCACCGCGTAGGGGTTCTTGCGGATGGCCCCGGTGAGGAGCCCTCCCTCCTCGTACCCGACATACCCGGGGGGCGCGCCGATAAGCCGGGCGACCGTATGCTTCTCCTGGTACTCGCTCATATCGAAGCGGTGAAGCGAAACGCCCATCACCGAGGCAAGCTGGCGCGAGAGCTCGGTCTTGCCGACGCCCGTGGGCCCCACGAAAAGGAAGGAGGCCACCGGCTTGTTCGGCTCGCGAAAGCCCGCACGCGCGCGCTTGATCGCCTCCACGATCATCGCTATTGCCTCGTCCTGCCCGAAAATCCGCGCCCTGAGTTCGGTCTCGAGGTTGTGCAGCTTCTCGACCTCGGTCGAGGACACGTTCTTCTCGGGGACCTTCGCCATCTTCGCCACGACGCGCTCGACATCGGCGGTCCCGATGAGGATCGACGCGTCGTCGGAGACTTTCATGCGCGCGAAGGCCCCCGCCTCGTCGATGACATCGATCGCCTTGTCGGGAAGGTGGCGGTCGTTGATGTATTTCGCCGAGAGCTCGGCGGCCGCGCAAAGCGCCTCCTCGGAATACTCGACCCCGTGGTATTCCTCATACCGCGACTTGAGCCCTTTGATGATGAGCACAGTGTCCTCGACGGTCGGTTCGCTCACCTCTATCTTCTGGAAGCGCCGCGAGAGCGCCCCGTCCTTTTCGAAATATTTGCGGTATTCATCGTACGTGGTCGAGCCGACACAGCGAAGTTTCCCCGTGGCGAGCGCCGGCTTCAGTATGTTCGACGCGTCCATGGACCCGCCGGACACGGCCCCGGCCCCGACGATGGTGTGGATCTCGTCGATAAAGAGTATGACGTTCTTCCGCTTTTCGAGCTCGGCGAGCACGCGTTTCATGCGCTCCTCGAAATCGCCCCGGTAACGGGTGCCCGCCAGGATCGCTCCCATGTCGAGGGAGTAGATGCGGGCCTCGCGGAGCGCCTTGGGCACCTTGCCTTCCGCAATGAGCTGGGCAAGCCCCTCGGTAATCGCCGTCTTCCCCACGCCGGGGTCGCCCACGTGAATGGGATTGTTTTTGAAGCGCCGGCAGAGTACCTGCACGGTGCGCTCGAGGATGTCCTCGCGCCCGATGAGCGGCTCGAGCTCCCCCTTCCTCGCGCGCTCGGTGAGCTCGACGGTGAAGGCGCGCAAGACCTTGTCTTTGTCCTTTTCTTTCGTCTTCGTATCGGCATCGGCATCGGCCTCTTCGCCGGGCGCTTCGCCATCGTCCTTTTCGCCGGGATCGCGGTACCCGCCGTGCGATATATAATTGACCAGGTCGTAGCGCGTCACCCCCTCCCTGCCCAGGTAAAACGCGGCGAAGGATTCCTTTTCGTCGAAGAGCGACACCAGCACGTCGCCGAGATCCAGCACTTCCTTCTGCGCCGAGGCGGTGTGCCAGATGGCCCGCTCCAAAACGTTCTGAAAACCCAGCGACTGCATGGGCTCGGCGCCGTCGACGCCCGGCTCGATACCGGGGACCTTCTCCTCCAGATGGGATTTCAGGCTGTTCTTCAACCGCTCCACGTCGCCGCCGCAGCCCTCCACGATCTCGCGCCCCTCGTTGAAGAAGAGCGCGGCGTAGAGCAGATGTTCCGGCGTGAAGTATTCGTGCCGGCGGGTCTTCGCCTCGTTGAACGCCGCCATGATGATCTGGTTCAGTTCGTCGTTTATCTGCATCGCTCTGTCCTCACGCGTCTTCCATGCTGCATTTAAGCGGGAACTCCCGCGCCCGCGCCATGGAGTGCACCTGCGTCACCTTCGTCGCGGCGATGTCATAGGTAAACACCCCGCACATCCCCCTGCCCCGGCGGTGCACATCCATCATGATTTTCGTCGCCTCGGCGGCCGGCTTGCGAAATACCGAAACAAGCACCTCAACCACGAAATCCATCGTGGTGTAGTGGTCGTTGTGAAGGATGACCCGGTACATCTTCGGCTCCCGGACCTCCGTCTCGCGGTCGACTTTCAGGCCGCCGTCGAAGACGCCGTCCCTGTCGGGATTATTCGGCATACGGCTTCGTCCTTGATTATCAGAAAATTATCAGGCTTGTTGCTTAACCCGGTGTCATTGCGGGCCCCGGCCTTATCGGGGCGCGGCAATCCCTTTTTATACCGGCTGCTTCCCGCCTTTTGGGATCGCCACGTCGCTGCGCTCCTCGCGATTACAATTTTATCAGTTTCGCAACAAGCCTGTTACCTACACATCACGTAACTGGAACGGGCGTCCGGGGCGTAATTCACCGTTCCGCATCCACCCAGCGGGATTCATCCCACGAGTACCGCTGGTGCGGATTAAAACCGGACTTGTACTCCATGCGAGGGCAGCCCTTTACATGATACCCGAGATAATAATACGCAAGAGCCAGGCTTCCGGCAAGCTCAATTTCTTTAAGGACGCTATAGATACCGGGGCTGTGGTGCGCGAATTCCGATCGAAAGATGAAATAGACGCTCGAGAGCCCCCTGCTCGACCGGTCGAGAAAGCCGACCGCCAGGAGCCTTTCGTCCCGATAGTATTCCGACTGCACACCCGGGCAGGACACCTGATAAAAGTTGAAGAGAAAATCCTCGAACGCCGGATCCCGGCCGAAACGATCCCTGCTGTGTTCTTCGTATATGGAAAAGATCTCGTGGGAGTGATGGAGCGCCCCGAAACGCACCTCGGTCTTCATGTTTTTATTGATTACTCGACGCTGGCTCTTCGACGGCCTGAAACCGGCCACGGGGACCCTGAGGGGAACGCAGCTTTTACATCCGGGGCAGTCGGGCCTGAAAAAATACCATCCGAACTTTCTCCATCCCGTCGAAAGAAGCCTCTCGAGATCGTTGCCGTCGAGGTCGTGCGCGAAGAAATACTCAAACCTCGAGGTGCGCCCGGGGAGATAGGGGCACTCTCCCTCCTCCGAGAGCCTCCTCTCCTGTAAAATCAGCATTCGACAAAGCCTTCCCCGCTGAAAATATAGAATCCCGAAGGGCGCACGCCGCCGATCATGAGCATGCCCGCTTGCCGGGCGAGCTCGATGCTGCGCGCGGTCGGCGCGGCGCGCGAGACGAGCACCGGCGCCGAGACGGCTATTGCCTTCATTACGATCTCGCTCGCGAGCCTCCCGGTGGAGAGGATCATCGAGCGCTCGAGCGACAGGCCGCTTTTCAGCGCATACCCCAGTATTTTGTCGATGGCATTGTGCCGCCCAATCTCGTCGAAGAAGCACTGCCGCCGCCCCTCTACCGAGTAGAGCGCGGCGCTGTGCACGCCGTGCGTTAGTTTGTGGATCTCGGAGGCATGCAGAAATTCTCTCATGCCGGCCGTAACGACCGACGCCCTGACACGGGGGACCTCCCCTCGCGTCCGCGGGATCGCGTCCGCGGGCTGGGAGCCGGACTGCCCACAGCCGGAAGCGATCGAGCGGATGCGGAACAGGCGCTCGAGCAGATCGTCGTTCTCCGCGGTATCGATGTTTATGGTGAAGGCCTGTTCGTCGATCTCGACTGAGTGCACCTCGTCCGCCGATCGGATGACGCCCTCGGCGGCGAGATGCCCCAGCGCCAGCTTATCGAGGTCGCTTCCCGAGCATACGATGGAGACGAAAGGATTGCCGTTTACGGAAAGCGTAAACGCGTACTCGGCGCTCACCGGAATGTCTATCGGCGCGATAGCCGACCCCGTGCACCGGTAGGCCCCTACCGTGACGTACTGCGGTAGCGCCATATCATGCGCCTCCATCCACGGCGCGGAATATCTTTTTAAAAGCGGCAGGCGCGAGGGCCACGCATCCCCGGCTCCCCGGGGGAACCTCTCCGAGCGATTCGACGAGGGCATCGATCGTCGTCCCCGCCACCTCCGAAGCGCGCTTCCCGTGCGCAAACTCGTTGAAGTACGATGCTCCGGCGATCGCATAGCCGCAGCCGTAGACCCGGGTCTTGATGTCTGTCACGATACCGCCGCCGTCGATACGCACAGTCATGCGCACCAGGTCGCTGCAGGTATCGCTCTTCACCAGCGCCCTTCCCGTCGGTTCATCGACCTCCCCCATGCGGCGGGGGTGGAGAAAATGGTCTTTCAGTATCGCATTTTTCACGTGTTCATCGATCGCGGGACCGCGCTCCGCCATTCCATAAGCGTACGTATTCGACACTCGTGTCAATTAAAATATACGGAACTCCCGTTCCTCGACGAATCCCATAAAGGAATAAGGGGTTGCGCTTACCCGCTCCTTTCCCAGGGGGTTACATCATGTATCCCCGTGTTGAAATACGACACCGACCGCATTTAAGATTGACATTTTCATCTTTTTATGCAATTGATCAATGATCAATTCACTCCACGGAGATGCGCCATGAAACTGACAGGCAGCCCAATCATCCTTGAAACCAGAGGCGGAAAAGTTTCAATAATCAGAAACGATCACGGAGTTCCCGAAATAAGCGGCAGAAGACATGAGGACGTTTACTACGGCATGGGTTGGGTGCACGCCCACGACCGCCAGCTTCAGGCCCTGCTCACGCGGCTCCTTCTGCAGGGGCGCGCGGCCGAAAAGCTCGCCGGGGAGCCCGCTCTCATCGAAATAGACCGTTACATGCGTCGCATGCAGTTTCTCCCCGATCCGGAGAGTGAGATTAAAAAGCTGGAACCCGCTGTCCGCCGCTACCTCGAGTTTTACGCGCAGGGTTTCAACCACTACCTCCAAACGCACGGCGCCGTGTTCGAGTTCCGCCTTCTGGGATACAGGCCGGAGCCCTGGGAGATAAAGGACTCGCTCATCCTCGGGAAGATCATGGCCTTCCTGGGCCTCGCCGACGCGCAGGGCGCCATGGAAAAATTCCTGACCCAGATGATCCGGCATGACCTCGGCGAGAGAAAGCTCCGGGAGTTGTTTCCCTATCTCACCGAAAAGATCGACTACGATATGATGAAGAAGCTCAGCCTTGCACCGCCGCTCATTCCGGCGGCGCTCAAGTGGCTGTCGAAACTCCCGAAGATGACGGCGAGCAACAACTGGGCCGTGTCCGGCAAGCTGACGGCCTCGGGCAAGCCCATCTATTGCAGCGATCCACACCTGGAGGTTAACCGCATCCCCGCCATATGGCAGGAGATCGTGCTGCGGCTGCCGGACGACGTCATCATGGGGGCGAGCCTGCCGGGCGTACCCGGCATCGCCATAGGCCGGACCAGGAACCTCGCATGGGGGGCGACCTACTCCTTCATGGACATGGTCGATTACCGTATCGAGGAATGCCGGGGCGGGCGCTACCGGCGCGGAAAACAGTGGAAGCCGTTTAAGGTGCGGGAAGAGCTCATCGCGGTGAAAAAGGGCGAGCCCGTCATCGAAAAAGTCTACGAAAACGAGCTCGGCGTTTTGGAGGGCGATCCGTTCATCGAAGGACATTACCTTGTACTGTGCTGGTCGGCCGCCCGCGGATGCGGCGCCGGCGAGTTCAACGGACTTTTGACGCTCCCTCATGCCAAAAACGCGCGCGAGGCGATGGCCTGCTTCAGAAAGCTCGAGGCGCTGTCGTTTAACTGGGTAATGGCCGACTCGCTCGGAAACATCGCCTACCAGATGAGCGGTCGGCTGTACAGGCGGCCCAAGGGAGTGAGCGGCCTCGTCCCGCTTCCGGGCTGGGAGAAGAAGTACACCCCGCGCGGTTTCGTGAGCGCATCCCTGCTTCCCGCCGCATATAACCCGCCCGAGGGAATCATCGTCACCGCCAACCAGGACCTCAACCGCCTCGGAAAGGCGAAGCCCATCAACCTCCCCATGGCCTCCTATCGCGCCGACCGCATTACGCAGCTTTTAAAAAAGAAAAAAAAGCTTACGGTCGAGGACATGAAGCGCATTCACTTCGACCTCTATTCGCTCCAGGCCGAGCGTTTCCTGAAGGTACTGCGGCCCCTGCTCCCGGATTCCGACAACGGGCGCATACTCCGCGAATGGGAGTGCACCTACAGCGCCGACTCGCGCGGCGCGACGTTGTTCGAGTCGGTGTACCGCTCCCTGCTTCGGACCGTGTTCGGCGACAACGGCATGGGGCGCGAAATCGTCGACTACGCCATGAGCGAAACGGGCCTTTTCAACGATTATTACGGCAATTTCGACGAAATACTCATGGACCCGCGCTCGGCGTGGTTCGACGGCCGGCCGCGCGAGGAGCTTTTCAAGAAAGCCATTAAAGAAGGCCTGTCGGTCACACCGAAGCAATATGGAAAAACGCGCATGGTGACGCTTTCGCACCTCCTCTTCGGCGGCAAGCTTCCGCGCTTTCTCGGCTTCGATTACGGCCCCATATCGCTTCCCGGCGGGAGGGCGACCGTGTCCCAGGGGCAGATATTCAAAAGCTCCGGACGAGTCACCACCTTCAGTCCGTCGTATCGCATGATCGCCGACCTCGCCGAGAAGGCGCTGCATACGAACATCGCCGGAGGAAGCTCCGACCGGCGTTTCTCGCGCTGGTATATGAGCGACATGGAAAACTGGACCAGGGCGGTATACAAGGTGCTGGCATAGGCCGGCGCAGTTTCCACGGCCTTATACACCATTCACCAAGCGGGAATCCTCCCGCGAAAAAGCCGCGTGCTCGATCGGCTTTTTGCCAGGGGAAACGCATATACAGCCAGACAAACCGGATTTTTTGAAAAAAACCGATTTTATGTTGACAGAATAGCCCTCACGGCAATATGCTACTATTACTATAACTATAGTAGTATATAGGCGTTTCACTCTGCTTCGCTCGTCATCGTGCGGGCGTTCCATACTTCATCGAGGAGGACCATCATGGCCCGGCTGCTCAACAACATCACCGAAACCATCGGCAATACTCCGCTCGTCGTCCTTAACAGGGTAATCGACGGAGCACCGGCGACGGTTGCCATCAAGCTGGAATCATTCAACCCCCTCTCCAGCGTAAAGGACCGCATCGGCGCGGCGATGATAGAGGATGCCGAAAAGCGGGGCTTGCTGAAAAAGGATGCCACCATCATCGAGCCGACCAGCGGCAACACCGGCATCGCGCTGGCGTTTGTCGCCGCCGCGAAGGGATACCGGCTCATCCTCACAATGCCGGAGACCATGAGCGTTGAACGCAGACAGCTATTGAAGATCCTCGGCGCGGAGCTTGTTCTCACGCCCGGGCCGGAGGGCATGAAGGGCGCCATCAGGAAGGCCGAGGAGCTCCTGGCCGCGACAGCGGGCTCCTTCATGCCCCAGCAGTTCAACAATCCGGCCAACCCGGAAATACACCGCACAACGACCGCCGAGGAGATATGGCGCGACACCGACGGCGCCGTGGATATTGTGGTCGCGGCCGTCGGGACCGGCGGAACCATCACCGGAGTATCCGAAGCCCTGAAGAAAAAGAAACCCGGATTGAAAGCGATCGCCGTCGAACCGGAGAAATCACCGGTCATCTCGGGCGGCAAGCCGGGTCCGCATAAAATCCAGGGCATCGGTGCGGGATTCATCCCGGGCGTGCTGAACCGGGAGATTATCGACGAGATCATGACGGTCACGGAAGAGGACGCCGGCGAAACGGCGCGCAGGCTGGCCCGCGAAGAGGGAATCCTCGTCGGCATATCCGCCGGTGCGAACGTGTGGGCGGCGATACAGGTGGCCAAGAGGACCGAAAACGCGGGGAAGCTGATCGTCACCATCGGATGCGATACAGGCGAGCGCTACCTTTCAACCTGGCTCTTTCAGGAAAGCCAGTGATGACGGCACATACCGACGCATTCAACCGGCCGGCACAGGCCACGCAGTTAGCCGAATTCCATCCGGATTCACAGGAGATGTCCATTCGTCATGAATGAAAAACTGAGACACCTGCGGGCGATACTGGAAGAGATGGAAAGCGCTCTCGTCGCCTACTCGGGCGGTACGGACAGCGCGTTCCTCCTGAAAGTAGCGCACGACGCGCTCCATCCGCGAATTCTGGCCGTCACCGCCCGTTCGAAGACCTACCCGGCACGGGAACTGGAAGAAGCCCGGTCGATCGCCGGATCGCTCGGCGTGGAACATCTGGTCGTCGACACCGACGAGCTCGAAGACGAGCGCTACGCGGCGAATCCGCCCGAGCGCTGCTACTGGTGCAAGCGCGCGCTTTTAAAAAGGCTGATCGCGCTGGCGGCCGAACGCGGGCTCGCCTTTGTCATCGAGGGATCGAACCTCGATGACAAAGGCGACTACCGGCCGGGTGAGCGTGCCGTCCGCGAGCTCGGCGTGCGAAGCCCGCTACGCGAAGCCGGACTTACCAAGGCCGAGATTCGCGAACTCGCGCGCGCGATGGGGCTTTCCAACTGGGACAAGCCCGCCCAGGCCTGCCTTGCCTCGCGCTTCCCATATGGGACGCGCATAACGGCAGAGCGCCTTGAACTGGTGGGGCGCGCCGAGCGGGTGCTTGCCGGGATGGGCCTTTCGCAGTTCCGCGTCCGCTACCACGGGGAGATCGCGCGAATCGAGACGCTCAGGGAGGAAATGCCGCTCGTACTCGAGGAAAGAGCGGCCGGGCTGATCGCGTCGAGATTCAGGGAGATAGGTTTCAGATACGTCGCGCTCGACATACAGGGCTACCGCATGGGAAGTCTTAACGAGGTGCTCGAACCATGAAGCTCTCCACCCGCTCTCGATACGGCCTCAGGCTCCTTTTCCAGCTCGCTCTGCGCTACGGCCGGGGCCCCGTCCAGCTTTCGGATATCTCCGAGAGGGAGGACATCTCCGAGAAATACCTGGGGCAGATCATCATCCATATCCGCTCATCGGGACTGGTGGGTTCGGTCCGGGGGGCGCGGGGAGGTTACTTTCTCACGCGGCACCCGTCGCAGATCACCGTGATGGACGCTCTCACGGTGCTCGAGGGTTCACTCTGCCCGGTGGAATGCGTGGAATCGAGACAGTGCGACCGCGCCGACGAGTGCAGTACGCGGCGCGTCTGGTCGATGCTGAACGATCGGATCACCGAAACCCTCTCGGGCATCACACTGGCCGACATGCAGGAATGGCGCGAGAAGGAGTCCGGCGCCCCTTCATACGCGATCTGACGTCCGCCGGCGCGCCGCCGCGATGCAATTTTGAAAAACCATCCGAAAGGAGAAAACGATGAACGAAACAACTCTTAAAAACGCCGGATTCGAAACCAGGGCCCTGCACGCCGGCCAGATCGTCGACGAAACGATGTCGCGCGCGGTCCCCATACACCGGACGAGCTCGTACCTGTTTAAAAGCACCGAGCACGCCGCCAACCTCTTCGGGCTTAAGGAGCTGGGAAACATCTATACGCGCCTCATGAACCCCACGCACGACGTGCTCGAGAAGCGCATGGCCTCTCTGGAGGGCGGCGCCGCGGCCGTGGCCGTCGCCTCGGGAACGGCGGCCATTTACTACTCCATCATCAACATCGCCGAGACCGGCGACGAGATCGTCTCGGCCAACAATCTCTACGGCGGAACCTTCACCATGTTCCACGACATCCTCCCGCAGTTTAAAATAAACGTGAACTTCGTCGATCCGCGCGAGCCGAAGAATTTCGAAAAGGCCATCACCAAAAAGACCAGGGCCCTTTTTGTCGAGACCATCGGCAATCCCGCACTGGACTTCGCCGACATCGGCGGGATCGCCGCCGTCGCTCGAAAGCACCACCTGCCGCTCATCGTCGACTCCACCTTCACGCCGCCGTCGATGCTCCGGCCGATCGAGCACGGTGTCGATATCGTGGTGCATTCGCTCACCAAGTGGATCGGCGGCCACGGCACGGCTATCGGCGGCATCGTGGTCGATTCCGGCGGGTTCGACTGGACCGACCCCAAATTCAGGCTCTTCAACGAGCCCGAGGCGAGCTACCACGGCCTCCGCTACGCGCACGACCTCGGGCCGCTCAACCCGGTGGCCTTCGCGCTTCGCCTGCGCACGGTGCCGCTCAGGAACCTCGGCGCCGCCATCTCGCCCGACAACGCCTGGATGTTCATACAGGGGCTGGAGACACTCGCCCTGCGCATGGAACGCCACTCGCAGAACGCCATGGCGGTCGCCGAATACCTGAAACAGCACCCCAAGGTAACCTGGGTGCGCTACCCCGGGCTTCCCGACGATCCCACGCATGCGGTCGCGGCCAACTATCTTAAAAACGGATTTGGCGGGATGGTGGTCTTCGGCATCCGGGGCGGCAAGCCGGAGGGGCAGCGCTTCATCGAGAACCTCGGGCTGTTTTCTCACCTCGCCAACGTCGGCGACGCGAAGAGCCTGGCGATCCACTCGGCGACGACCACGCACAGCCAGCTCTCCGAGGACGACCGGCTGAAGGGGGGCATCACGCCCGATCTCATCCGTCTTTCAATCGGGATCGAGACCATCGACGACATACTCGACGACCTCAACCAGGCGCTCGTAAAGGCGTGCGATGCCTGCTGACGATCCACGGGAGTACCGCGCCGCGATGACCGACCGTACGGCGCTCGTCTTGGGCGGCGACGCCGTCAGGCGCTTCGGGGAAACGAGTGTCATCGTCTTCGGGCTGGGCGGGGTCGGAAGCTGGTGCGCCGAGGCGCTGGTGCGCACCGGTATCGGCCACCTGACGATCGTCGACCACGATGTCATCTGCGCGGGCAACATCAACCGCCAGGCGCAGGCGACCTCGCGCACGATCGGAAAACCAAAGGCCGGGGCGCTCGGCGCGCGTCTGGCCGAAATCAACCCGCATGCGCGCGTCAACGCGCGGGCGGAACGATTCACCGCGGAGAGCGCCGGCGAATTCGGCATCGGCTCATACGATTACATCATCGACGCCATCGACAGCGTCGATGACAAGATCGTGCTCATCGAAACGGC
This sequence comes from Spirochaetota bacterium, assembly GCA_035477215.1. Classification (NCBI taxonomy): domain Bacteria; kingdom Pseudomonadati; phylum Spirochaetota; species Spirochaetota bacterium. Next base: position 31,934 of record DATIKU010000040.1, read on the forward strand.
CATCGGCGCGCGGAAAACCATCTTCTCGTCGATGGGAGCCGCCGCGCGGACCGATCCCACGCGCGTACGTACGGCAAGGCTCGGCAAAACGCACGGATGCCCGCTTGCGCGCACGGTCAGGCGTCGGCTCAAACATGCCGGCGTCTTTGCGGACTTCATCTGCGTCTACAGCGACGAACCAGTGGCGGAGGCGCAGCACCCGGATAAAAAAGCCACCCTCTGCGAGAACGACGCAGGACGAAGGAAGCGAATCAACGGCTCGCTCGTTCAGGTTACGGCGGTGTTCGGATTCACGCTTGCGGGACTGGTTGTGTCGGATGTCGCCGGTATTCCTTCGAACAGCAGGAGTAGGACATAGACCATAACCCGTGAATAAAGTTGATTAAATCATGAATGCAGTGTATTCTATAAAAACGTCGCCGAAGGCAATTGAGGCTGCCGAATCGGGGCCCCCGCGTCCTAAACCTGGCATTTCCGAATATTTTCTGATCGGTCCCGTCAGGCGAAACCGGGTACCCAACTTAATGCACATTATATTCCAACACGGGAGGAACCCCATGAAGAAAACCATCACCGCATCGATACTCATCATGAGCGTCGCACTGGCAGGATCGCTCTATGCCCAGAAGGGGGCGCCCAAAGGCAAATCAGCCGAGAAACAGCAGACGATGTGCCCGGTAATGGGCGGCGAGGTCGATAAAAACGTTTTCGTCGACTACAAGGGCAAACGCGTCTATTTCTGCTGCACAAGCTGCGTCGAAGAGTTCAACAAGAATCCCGAGAAGTATATGAACAAGATGAGGAAGGAGGGTGTCGTCCCGGGGAACTCCCCCGGCGGCGCGAAAGCGCCGAAGCGGCAGGACCACAGAGGGCATAACCATTAGAGCCCGTGGCGCACACTGAATCCGATGAGCGGAGATACGGGACATCCAATAAGCGGGCGCTTCGTTCCGATTGCGGGGGGCATGGTCGCGCTGGCGGTCACTCTTTTTTCAGCGCACACCACCCGCGCCATGAGCCTCGCCGCGCTTGAAGCCTTCGCGATCGCAAACAGCCCGCGCATAAAGGCCATGGAGGGCGAGGTCGCCATGGCGCAGAAGCGTCTTAAGCCCTCCGGCGCGTTTGACGACCCGCGCCTGAAATTCGGCGCGAACAACCTTCCGGCCTCGGACCCGAATTTCCGCGACTCGGACATGACAACAAAAGAGATCGGCGTATCGCAGATGGTTCAGCTCGGAGGAAAGCTTTCCGCGCGCGAGGCCATCGCCCTGAGCGAATACCGACAGGCGCGCGAACGGCTTCGCGGGGAAAAGATCGGGCTTATCACCGCCATCCGGGCGGCCTCGTACGAGCTCGCCTTCGTCCGGGAATCGGTCGCGATCGCGAACGACATTAAAACGCAGATCAGGCTGGTCATCGACGGCGAAATCGCCGCGAGCAAGGCGGGCACCGGAAGCCTCACCGGCGTCATAAAGGCGAACCTCGAACACTCGATGATCGAGGAGGATATCATTACGCTCGCACAAAAAGAGGCGGAAATCGTGCATACAATCCGCTACCTCGCCGGCGGCAAGGTGCTGCCCGACACCACAGGATTGCTGTCGGAAGGCTTTGCGCGCCTGGATCGTGAGGCGGTGGAAGCGGAAATTCTCGCGTCGAACCACGATCTGGCAATCCTGCGCCTCGAGCATGCCAGGGCTACCGACGAGGTGCGCCTTAGCGAACGGGGACTTGTTCCCGACCTGGAGCTCGGCCTCTCGTATATGCAGCGCGACAGCGGGCCAATGGGAAAGCGCGACGACATGGTTTCCGGCATGGCTTCGTTCAACCTGCCCCTGTATTTCGCATCGAAGAACGTCCCGATGATCGACGAAGCAAAGCTCCGCCGTGAGACCGTTCAGCGCCTGTACGATGACCGGCGAAACGAAACGACGTCGAAGGCGCTCACCCTCGTCGACTCGCTCGCACGATGGGAAGCGCTTCATCGGCTCTACACCACGCAGATCATACCGCAGAGCGCCCTGGCCTTCGAGGCGGCGCTTGCGCGCTACCGCACCGGCGCGGTGGAGTTCATGCCCCTGGTCGACACCCTACGCATGCTGCTTCGCTACCGCAGGGAGGCGTTTATGGCCAAGAAGGAATACCTCACCGAGCTCGCCGAGCTCAAAGCGCTCACCGGAGAGGAGGTCGCCCAATGAAACGGTCGCGCATACTCATACTCACGACGGTCCTCATCGCCGCGGGCGTCTTCGGTTACCTGTATTTCGGCACGCACCTCTTCCACAACCATGCTCCGGCGGACCCGACACAGTACACCTGCCCCATGCACCCGCAGATCGTCAGCGACCGGCCCGGCGACTGTCCCATCTGCGGCATGAAGCTGGTGCCCCTGAAGAAAGAGGATAAAACCGCCACGCCGGAAAAGGGCGCTCACGCCGGACACGATACCGGCGACGTCCCCGGCCTTGCGCCCATCACGCTTTCTTCAGCGTCACGCGAAACGCTGGGGCTCACGTTCGGCAAGGCCGAGCGCCGCGCCATACGCAGGGAAATCCGCGCCTCGGCGCGCATTGTCCCCGACGAAACGCGCCTCCACCGGGTGACCGTCAAGGTGAGCGGCTGGGTCGAGAAGCTCAACGTCAACCAGACGGGCCAGTTTGTGCGGCGCGGCGATCCGCTGCTTTCAATTTACAGCCCGGAGATCCTCGCCGCCCAGCAGGAGTACCTTTCCACCCTGCGGGCCGTCGAGCGGAGCCGGTCGATGGAGAATGAAAACTTCAAATCGAGCATCGAGGAGGTCAAAAACTCCTCACGCGATCGCTTGCGCCTGCTCGATTTCACCGAAGCGCAGATATCCCGTCTCGAGAATGAGCGAAAATACGAGCGCACCATCGTTCTCCACTCTCCCGCCACCGGCTTCGTAGTCGACAAAGCGGTGCTTCCGGGACAGAAAATCATGATGAACGAACCGCTCATGACCATCGCCGATCTCACCACGGTGTGGGGCGAGGCCGAGGTATTCGAGTCCGACCTGCCTTATATAAAGATGGGGATGCCGGTCGAGATCGGGCTCCCGTACTGGCCGGGCAAGGTCTTTCGCGGCCGCGTCGGCTTCATCTATCCGTCGCTCTCCGAGGAGACGCGCACGCTGAAGGTGCGCATGGACATCGCCAACCCCGGCCTGGTGCTCAAAACCGGCATGTACGCCGACGCGCGCATGCTCTACAGCCCCGGCAGGCGACTTGCCGTGCCCGGGGGCGCGGTGATGCGCACCGGCGTGCGCGATTACGTTTTCGTCGACGCCGGCAACGACCGGATCGTCCCGCGCGAGGTGTCGCTCGGCATTCACGGCAGTGACGGCTATTACGAAATTGTACGGGGGCTTTCGGGCGGTGAGCGCGTGGTGACCTCGGCGAACTTCCTGGTCGATTCGGAGTCGTCGCTGCGGGCGGCCTTCCAGTCAGTGCAGGATAAGGGCGGCCCAAAAGACAAGCTTCCCGGTGAGCACGCACATTGATCAAAAAGCTCATACATTTCTCGGCGCACAACCGGCTGCTCGTCATCTTCGTCGTTGCCGCGGCGATCGTCTATTCGGTCTACGCCATGAAGAACATTCCGCTCGACGCCATCCCGGACCTCAGCGACACGCAGGTGATCATCTACTCGCGCTGGGACCGCAGCCCCGACATCATCGAAGACCAGGTGACCTACCCAATCATCTCCTCGCTCCTGGGTGCGCCGGAGGTCAAGACCATCCGCGGCTTTTCGGACTTCGGCTTCTCGTACGTCTACGTCATCTTCGAGGACGGCACCGACCTCTACTGGGCGCGAAGCCGCGTCATCGAGTACCTCTCGAAGATACAGGGTTCGCTCCCGCCGGGCGTAAAGACCGAGATGGGCCCCGACGCCACCGGAGTCGGGTGGGTGTACCAGTACGCGCTTGTGGATAAAACCGGCGCCCACGACCTCTCGAAGATCCGCGCCTATCAGGACTGGTACCTGCGCCCGGCGCTGCAGAGCGTGCAGGGCGTCGCCGAGGTCGCCACGATCGGCGGCTTCGAGAAGCAGTACCAGGTGATCGTCGACCCCAACCGGCTGCAGAGCTTCGGCGTCTCGCTCATGGACGTGATGGAGGCCATCAGGAACAACAACAACGAGGCGGGCGGGCGGCTCGTCGAGTTCAGCGGGCGCGAGTTCATGGTGCGCGCCCGGGGCTACATAAAGAGTACGGACGAGCTCTCGCGCGTCGCCGTGAAGACGGGGCCTGGCGCCACTCCGGTGCTTCTGGGTAGCGTGGCCACGGTGACGACCGGGCCGCAGCTGCGTCGCGGGGTGGCCGACTTCAACGGCATGGGCGACACTGTCGGCGGCATCGTCGTTATCCGCCATAAAGAAAACGCGCTCAACGTCATCGAGCGCGTCAAAAAAAAGATCGAGGAGACGAAACCCTCCTTCCCCGAAGGCTTGGAGCTTGTCACCGTGTACGACCGTTCGGAGCTAATCCTGCGCTCGATCGACACGCTCAAACATGAACTCATTCTGATGATGATCATCGTGTCGCTGGCCATCCTCCTTTTTCTCTGGCACATACCGTCGGCGCTGGTGCCCATCATCACGATACCCGTGGCGGTGGTGCTCGCCTTCATTCCCATGTATCACGCGAACATCACTTCGAACATCATGAGCCTCTCGGGCATCGCCATCTCCATCGGGGTGCTCGTCGACGGCGCGATCATCGAGGTCGAGAACGCGTACAAGAAGATCGAGCTGTGGATCGAAAACGGGCGGAAAGGCGACTTCCACGAAGTGCGCCTCGAGGCGCTCATGGAGGTCGGGCCCTCGGTGTTTTTCTCGCTCCTGGTGATAGCGGTTTCGTTTCTTCCCATATTCACCCTGGTCGACCAGGAGGGAAGGCTCTTCACGCCGCTCGCCTGGACCAAGACGCTTACCATAGCGCTCGCGGCGCTCCTGGTGGTGACGCTCGACCCGGCGGTGCGCATGCTCTTCTCGCGCGTTGACCCGTTCAAATTCCGCTCGCGCCGCCTCTCCGGGGCGGTGAACGCCGTATTCGTCGGGACCTATTATCCCGAAGAAAAACATCCCGTCAGCAAAATACTTTTCCGCCTCTACGAAGGGCCCTGCCGCTGGGTGCTCGCACATCCGCTGAAGACCATCGGCGCGGCCTTCCTGATGCTGGCCGTTTCCATTCCGGTCTATTTTAAACTCGGATCGGAGTTCATGCCCCCGCTCAACGAGGGCACGATCCTTTACATGCCCACCACGCTTCCCGGCATCTCGGTCACCGAGACCTACCGCCTGCTCGTAACGCAGGACCGGCTGCTGGCCGCCTTCCCCGAGGTGCAAAGCGTATACGGCAAGGCCGGACGCGCCGAGACCTCGACCGACCCGGCACCCTTCTCGATGATGGAGACGACCGTGGTGCTGAAGCCGCGGGACCAGTGGCGCGAGAAAAAACGCTGGTATTCGTCGTGGGCGCCCGCGCCGCTCAAGGCCCTGCTCAGGCCGGTCTGGCACGACCGCATCTCGTACGAGGAGCTCATCGCCGAGATGGACACGACGCTCCGCATACCGGGAGTCTCCAACGCCTGGACCATGCCCATCAAGGGACGCATCGACATGCTCACCACGGGCGTTCGCACGCCCATCGGCGTAAAGGTGTTCGGGCCCGATCTCAACGAAATCCAGCGGATCGGCGAGGCGATCGAGAACCGACTGCTCAACCTGCGCGGCACACGCAGCGTCTTTGCCGAGCGTGTGGGAGGCGGCTATTACCTCGACATCGAACCGAAACGCGAGGCGCTCGCGCGCTACGGCCTCTCAATCGCCGACGTTCAGGACGTGGTGATGAACGGAATCGGCGGCGACACCATTTCGGTCGCGATCGAGGGGCGCGAGCGCTATTCCATCAACCTGCGCTACCCGCGCGAGCTCAGGAGCGACCTCGAGGGCATGGGCCGCGTTCTCGTAACGACGAAAGGGGGCGTGCACGTGCCGCTTCGGGAGCTCGCCGAGCTCAGGCTGAGCTACGGCCCGTCGATGATACGCAACGAAAACGGCATGCTCGCCGGTTACGTGTACGTGGACGTGGCCGGGCGCGATATCGGCTCGTACGTGGACGAGGCCAGGAAAATCGTATCAGACTCGGTGAAACTTCCCACCGGCTACTCGCTGGCGTGGAGCGGGCAGTACGAAAACATGCAGCGGGTTCGCGAACGGCTTATGGTCATCATCCCCATCACGCTCTTTCTCATATTACTGCTCCTCTACCTCAACACGCGCTCGATGGTGAAGACCGGCCTCGTCATGCTCGCCGTCCCGTTTTCTGTAATCGGTGCCGTGTGGCTGATGTACTTTCTCGGCTATAATATCTCCATCGCCGCATGGGTGGGCATTATCGCGCTCATGGGGCTCGACGCCGAGACCGGCGTCTTCATGCTGCTTTTCCTGGATCTCTCGTACAAAGACGCGAAACAGGCCGGGAGGCTTCGCACGCGCGCCGAACTCGAGGAGGCGATCATCCACGGCGCGGTCAAGCGCATCCGCCCGAAGATCATGACTGTCGGCTCGGCCATGGTGGGCCTCATGCCGATCATGTGGTCCATGGGCACCGGCTCCGACGTGATGAAGCGCATCGCCGCGCCGATGGTGGGGGGACTCGCCACGTCGTTTCTGCTTGAACTGCTCGTCTATCCGGCGGTGTATCTGCTGTGGAGGAAACGACAGTTGCGGCTGTAGCGGCGTTCGAGACCGGCAGTAACGGCACGGCCGGGATTACCCCCCGGTCATTGAACACGTGTGGTATCGTTAAATCAATTCCTGATTGATTCTTCCACTCCGCCCCCTGATATTTATTCCCGGCACCGGCGTACGCCTCGTGCGCCCTGTCACCATCACCGACAGTATCTCGAGGGAGGGATCAACATGAGAACATTGCCTGTTATCTTCCTGTGCTTTTTCACAATTGCCGTCGCAGCCTGCGGCGGGAAGCCCGCACCGCCGAAAGGCGAAAAGTGGGGCGCATATCGTACGGCCATACTCGAGAAGCATGCCGTCGATATCGATAACTTCAGGGACCAGCTTCCCGGCGGGCTCGCCGACGGGCAGGACATCACGAAGTACGATCTCGACCAGCTCCTCCTGGGCATAAAAATCGAGATGGAACACACCTCGGAGAAGCTTAAGGCGCTCGAGATCGCGACCGACCACCTCGAGGAAATACCCGACTACTACACGCGCCTGGAGGAGATGGAAGAGCAGTACGAGCGCGAAGTTAAGGCCGCGAAGAAATAATGCCGAGTCGAACAGACCGATGATGTATTCCATCTGTCGCACGTACAGGCTCGCGCCTCCGATCAAAGTGCTGGTGCCGCAGTACCTGCGCATGAAGGGCCGGGCCGATTGAACGAACCCACAAACAGGAGGACCGTCCGCCATGTTCCAGTCACTGCGCGATCTCGAGGCGACCCTTGGCGAGTTCGAACGCGCCATAGGGCAGAAACGCGTTGAGCCCGACGACATCTTTATCCGGCTCAACAAGTACGTTCGCGCCGTATTTTCATCCGGTGTAAAATCCAATAAAGGCGACGCGCTCACCGTACCGCTCGACGCCGCGTTCAATATCGCAATCCGGCTATTCAGGATGATCGACGCCGGCGGGGAAGGCCTCGACGACAGAATGGCCGAAGAGTTCGAGAATATCCGAGCGAAGAATCTTGTATCCTAATGAGGGTGCATATGTTGACCAGAGAACACATCATTGAAGAAGCGCATCGCCTCGGATTCGTCGACATCGGATTTACGACCGCCGAACCCTTCGACAGCCATCTCGAATGCCTCGAGAAAAACCGCGAGGCCTACGAATGGGCGCCGAAGCTCGGACTGGATCTTTTCAAAGGCACCGATCCGCGCACGGGAATGCCGGAGGCGAAAAGCATTATTGTTCTCATTGAGGCCTATTATCGCGAGTCGTTTCCATCCTCGCTCGAGGGCCATTTCGGACGCTGTTATCTCGACGACGACCGCGTCACCAGGGACGGCCTCACCGTGCGCATGAAGGCCTTTCGCTCGTTTCTGAAAGAGAACGGCGTGGCCTCCAAAGCGCCCTTCGATATACCGCACCGCATGGCCGCCGCGCGCGCGGGGACCGGCACGTTCGGAAAAAACTGCCTGCTCTACTCGAACAAAGCCGTGCGCGGAAGTTCGTGGATACTCCCGCTTGCCTTCCTGGTCGATCGCGAGTTCTCCCCTGACAGGCCCACTGTCGGCATCGACTGCCCCTCCTGGTGCAGGAACGCGTGCATCGCCGCCTGTCCCACCCGCGCGCTCAAGGGCGACGGCACCATCGACCCGCGACGCTGTATCTCCTACCTCAGCTACTTCGGGGACGGCATCACGCCCGTCGAACTTCGGGAACCCATGGGGATGTACATCTACGGCTGCGACCGCTGTCAGAACGTCTGCCCGCGGAATGCCGCCTGGTCCGCACAGGAGCTTCCGCCCAACCCGCGCGTGGCGGCGAAATCGAAGGACTTCGACCTCGTCGCGCTGCTGCACATGGACCGCGCGCACTTCGAACGGCGGATATGGCCGCACATGTTTTACATGTCCGCCGACGATCTCTGGCGGTGGAAGATGAACGTCGCGCGCGTCATGGGAAACAGCGGCGACACGCGCTACACGACGGAACTGGCGCGGGCCTTCGGCGAAACCGGCGACTTGCGCGTGCGGGGAATGATCGCCTGGGCGCTCGGCAGAATCGGCGGCGGCGAAGCGCGCGCCGCGCTCGAACGTCTGCACCCGGCGGAGGACGGACCGGTGCGAGCGGAATTCGTCGCGGCGCTTGGAGCAATTCGGTAAAATTGCCGACGGGAGCGTATCCACCCGCCGCCAACAGGCCCGGGATGCCGGCAATGGCGCGCGGTCAATAGATGACGATTACGCCCCTTTTCATGAGGTTCTCCACCGTGCGCATGTCGGCAAGGGGATTCCCCAGAACGTTAACGTAAACCAGTCCCTCCATCTTCTCGAGGACGGAGATGTCCTCGATCCGGTTGAAGGAGATATCGAGCTCGCGCAGGTTCGCGAGCTCGGCCAGGCACTCGATATTCTCGATCTCATTGTCGGAGAGGAAGAGGGACGAGAGGCGGCGAAGGAGCGCGAGCGGTCCGATTCCCCGCAGGTTGTTTCCCGAGAGATTCAGCACGCTGATATTCACGCAGTATTCGATACCGGCGAGGTCGGCTATCTCGAAATCGGAGAGGTCGAGTTCGCCCTCGAGTCCGGCGAGGTCGTTGCCGTCCACCCTGAAGTCGAGGTTCCCGAACAAAAGCCCGTTCACCGCGTCGATGAAACCGTAGCCCTCGGAGTTCTCCGCCTCATCGAGTTCTTCCTCGTACTCGTAACCGGCCGGCGCATCCTCGTCGCATTCCGACTTCTCGGTATACCCGAAGTCGTCGCTCTCGAAGGAAAACTCCTCCTCGTACTCGAAATCGTCGAAACGATCGATACGTGCCGGACGGACTTCCGACAGGTAAATCTCACGCATCAGGACAAGTCCGTCGAGATTCCCCGCGGCGCGCAGCGATTCCATCTCGCGCCGCACCATGGCGATCTTGTCTGGATGATACCGCTGAATCACGGCGGCAAAAAGCCTTCCGGCATCCAGACCTCCATCCCCGATATTGATGAGCGCGGCATACCTGCGCAACCCGTCCAGGTCTTTACGCTTGTATCTGTCGATGATGTCCACGCTGAGCTCTTTCAGCAGCTCGCGGGTCACCCCTCCGGCAAGCTCACCATACAGATCTTCGATCCGTACATCCATCGCCCGCTCTCGCATGGTGCGGGTGCATCGTCGAGCATTATTTTTATTTAATTCGCACGCATCCCTTTGATCCGCGACCGATTAACGGTAAAATGCTTGACGCGGCGCCACAATCGATTTTGTTGATACATAATTCGTAGAATTACCGAGATATTCAATCACATGGGATTTCGTCGCTTTAATGCCGGTAGAGCCTGAAAGCTCCTGCCGTCGCATCCGTGCTGTAAACGCGCGATCCCCGATTGGCATCACCAACACACCATGCAATAAAAGGGAGAGAGTATGGCAAGGGAAAACGGCAGCAAGACGGTGAAGAAGGACGCGATCAAGGCAAAGGTTAAATACCCCGAGAAGTACACCGCGCAGGCAATCGTAAACTACATATCGGAAAAGCACGACATCCCCCGCGCGCGCGCGAAAGAGGTCGTCGAGGACGTATTCGACGTTATCAACGCCGGCGTGATGAAGGGAGAGCGGGTACCGGTCGGGAAGATCGGGAAAATGTACGTAAAGGTCCGTCCGGCCACCAAGTCGCGAATGGGAAGGAACCCCATCACGGGCGAGGAGATCAGGATCGCCGCGAAGAAGGCGACGAAGGTTCCCAAATTCACGTTCGGCAAGGGCTACAAGGAACTCGCCCTCAAGGCTACCGTAAAAAAATAGCGTAAGGCCGCGCCCGGTCGCGGCTTTTTCGTTCCTATCGCGAAAGCTCGAACATGCGCCGCAGGCATCCGAGCGACTTTTCGCGCACATCGGCACTCACGGTCACCACCGGGCTCTCGTTCGCGAGGGCCGCGCGGACCTTCTCCAGCGTGGTCTTTTTCATGTTGGGGCAGACAAGCGCCTCCGAGGCGAGTATGTATTCCCTCTCCGGCGCGACGCTTCGCAGCTTGTGGATCATCCCCTCCTCGGTGCCGACGATGATCTTCGCGCGGTCGGTTTCCCTCACGAACTTCACCATCTGACCCGTGGAGAACACCTCGTCGGCCATGTCGATCACTTCCGGCCTGCACTCCGGGTGCACCATGACGAGCGCGTCGGGGTGCGCGCGCTTCGCTTCGGCGAGGTCTTCGGCGCTGAATCGCTCGTGGATGGGACAGAAACCATTCCACTGGATTATCTCCTTGTCGGTGAAGCGCTGCACCCATCGGCCCAGGTTGCGGTCGGGAACGAAGATGACGCGCCGTGCGTCGACGCGCTGTACGATCTTCACCGCGTTCGCCGACGTGCAGCAGACGTCCGAGAGGGCCTTTACCTCGGCGGAAGAGTTGATGTAGGTCACCACCATCGCGTCCGGGTGGCGCTCGCGCATGGCGACGAGGTCTTCCGGGCCAGCCATGTCGGCCATGGGGCAGCCCGCGGTCGGGTCGGGGATCAGCACCTTCTTTTCGGGAGAGAGTATCGCCGCGGACTCGGCCATGAAGTGCACGCCGCAGAACACGATTATCTCCGCCGCGTTGTCGGCCGCGATGCGCGCGAGCTCCAGCGAATCGCCGGTGTGGTCCGCCACCGCCTGCACCTCCGCGCGCTGGTAGTTGTGCGCGAGGATGAGCGCGTTTTTCTCGCCGGCGAGCCTGCGTATTTCAGCGGCAAGCGTTTCGGTTTTTTCGACCGTCATCACCATTTCTTCCACTTCCAGAAAGAATAGACCACGATCATCGAGAGGAGCGCAAGTCCTATCACCAGATAAAAGGCGTCATGAAGGCCCGACATGGGTATGCGCACGTTCATGGAGAACGCGCTCACCACGAAAGTCGGCACCATGATGGCTATGGTGATGATGTTCAGGGTATTCATGAGCACGTTGAGGTTGTTGCTCACGATCGAAACGCGCGCGTCCATCATGCTGGCGAGAATATTGGAGTATATCTCCGCCTGCCGGTAGCACTGGGTGTTCTCGATGCCGATGTCGTCGAGGAGTTCGCGGTTTTCGGTGCTGAGTGTGAGCTTTTCCGCGTGATTGCGTATGCGGTCGATGACGACCGCGTTCGAGTTGATGGCATTAAGATAGTACACAAGGCTCTTTTCGAGGCTGAAGAGGTTGAGGAGGTACTTGTTCTCGAGCGAGGCGTTGATTTTCTGCTCGAGCGACTCGGAAACCATGTTGATCGCCTTGAGGTGGTCCAGGTAATGGAAGATCGTGCGGTACAGGATCTTGAGCAACACGTCGTGGAGCGATCTCACATTGTTGAACACCTTCCCGCTGAAAAGCTGGATGTCGTCCGGAATCACGATAACCAGGCGCTCCTTGAAAAGGAAGAGCCCCATGGAGTTCACCTTGAACAGGAACTCGTCCTCGGTCGAATAGTTTTTCGGCTTCTTGAAAATGACGGCCAGATGCTCCGGCTCGAACTCCAGCCGCGAGAGCTCGTCGGGGTCGAGCGCGGAGTTCAGGGTGTGTTCGTCGAGGAGAAGGTCGCTCACGAGAAAGCGTTTTTCGTCCTCGGTGGGATTGACGTATACAAGAACCGACCCTTGCCCCGGTTCACAGGGAGCGACCCTGGAGGTGCTTATGGAATACTCTTTCAGCATGGCATGTTCCTCATTCCGCAAGGGGACGATCACAAATCGCCCGGCACTCCCTTTCCGATTAAACGCCGATTCAGAGGATATGAAAATACTTATTGTTAAATTTACAATTATTATTTTAATGGAAGCGGAAATGGGGGAGAATCGAGTTTCGGGGGGATGTCATCGCGGGGAGTGCGGAGACGCGGCGATCTAAAAAAGGCGGGAAGTGTATCTAAATAGCCTGGCATTAAAAGAGATTGCCACGCCCCGATAAGGCCGGGGCTCGCAATGACAGACCATTCCCCGACATTTAATTCTCACCCATCGGAACATCGTGAAAAATCCGTTGGAGATGAGAGCGTGAAAATCGCGGTCGCAATGAGCGGCGGGGTGGATTCATCCGTCGCCGCCATCTTTTTAAAGAACATGGGCCACGATGTGGTGGGGATCACGGCCAAGATCCTCCTGTGCGCCGACATGGACGGATGCGAAAGGCGCTACGATGTCTGCTGTTCGCCCGAGTCCATGAACGCCGCGCGCGAGATCGCCCGCTCGTTCTCGTTCCCCCACGTGCTCGTCGACGTCGAGGAGGACTTCTCGCGCGAGATCATAGACCCCTTCTGCCGCGAGTACCTGGCCGGGCGCACCCCCAGCCCCTGTATCCACTGCAACGCGCGGGTCAAGTTCAGGAAACTTATCGAATTCGCCGCCTCCATCGGCTGCGAAAAACTCGCCACCGGGCACTACGCCCGCCTCGGCGTCACGGAATCGGGCCGTCATTACGTTTCCGCGGGCGTCGACGGCGACAAGGACCAGTCCTACTTCCTTTTCATGCTGGGCCAGGACATCCTGCGCAGCACCATCTTCCCCCTGGGCGATCGGCGAAAAGAGGAGATTCGCGTGATGGCCTCCGACCTCGGCCTCGCGGTGGCGGACCGGCCCGAAAGCCAGGAGATATGCTTCGTCCAGGACAACGACTACCCGCGCTACATCGAGCGGCGCACCGGTTGCATCCCGCCGCCGGGCGAGATCGTCTCCACTGACGGGAAGATTCTCGGGCGGCACAGGGGCATACACCGATACACGATCGGCCAGCGCCGGGGCCTGGGCATCGCCGCCGAGCGGCCGCTGTATGTCGTGGAGATTGACGCGGCGCGAAACGTCGTCGTCGCGGGCTTTCGCGAGGACCTCTTCAAACACGGCCTCTACGCGCGCGAAATCACGCTTATGAAAAGCGAATCGCTCGACAAAGTTCGCGCCTTCGTCAAGACGCGCTCCACACAGCAGCCGTTCGCGGCCGCACTTTCCGCCCGTGGCGACGGTATCGAAGCCCGCTTTACGGGGCCGCAGGCTGGCATCACACCAGGGCAGGCCGCTGTCTTCTACGATGAATCAGGCGATGTCCTCGGTGGCGGCTGGATCGAGTCGGCGTTGTGAAGGGGGTATAGCTGTCTTATCTACCATATCTTTATATCTCCCGGTATCGCACCATCCCAGAACGCATTGATTGCCTTGTACATGTTCCCGACGTTTGCCTCTTCCCGCTCATAAAAAAAATCCACATCCCCCGTCAGCCGCGCGTGTCCATGGTAAATGACGCTTCGCCGCCGACTATCAGGTACCGCACCTTGAATTCATGCAGAAGATGCATGAACTCCAGCGTGTCCGGAGAGAAATGGGATGATTTCATTTTTTGGGAGAGGCTGACCTGACATCAGGACATTTCTCCCCGAAATATTTCCGTTTCAAGGCGCGCGCGGCTTTTTGCCGCTCCTCAACGCTCATGGAAATTTCCTGCTCGACTTCCCACGTTGAAGCTTCCTTAAAGCTTTTAGCGATATGAACGATTCGTTTCATGATTATTGAGTATACTATCACATTAGTTTTTGTCAACCATGAATAACCGGCAGTACACTTTCCCCTCATACCCATCACCTCCTCAACCGGTAATCCAGCGCACATCCTCGCCGGCAATTCAACGATCCTCCCTCGCCGCCCTCGCACGGAAGCGGGAAGCATCACCACATTTTCTTGTTGAAATGCCGGACGGCGGATGCGACAATTCCCTGCGCCGAAACGCGCGTACAGTACAATCCATGCCGCCGGTATAGGTTCGCCCCGTGAGAGAAAAAATACAGATCGAGGATCTCCGGAAAAGCTTCGCCGATAAGGTCGTGCTCGCGGGGGTCGACCTCTCCGTGCGCGAAGGCGAGGTACTGTGCGTTATCGGCCGCAGCGGCTCGGGAAAGTCGGTCATCCTCAAGCACCTCATCGGCCTGCTCGCGCCCGACTCGGGCACCATCCATATCGACGGCCTCGAGTTCACCGGCGCAAACGAACGCGAGCGACATGCGGCCCTTGCGAAAATCGGCGTGCTCTTTCAGTGGGCGGCGCTCTTCGATTCCATGAACATATTCGACAACGTCGCCTTCGGCCTTCGCAGGCGCGGCATACCCGAGGATGAGATTTCCCGAACAGTGCCCGAGATGCTCTCGCTCGTTGGGCTTCGCGGCATCAACGAGCGCATGCCCTCGGAAATTTCTGGGGGGATGCAGAAGCGCGTGGGCCTTGCCCGGGCCGTTGCGCTCAAACCGCAGATCGTGCTCTACGACGAGCCCACAACCGGCGTGGACCCCATCACCGCCGGGGCCGTCGACCGCCTCATCCTTAAAATGCGCGACACCCTCGGCGTTACCAGCGTCGTCGTGACTCACGATATGAAATCAGCCTGGCACATCGCCGACCGTATCGCCATGCTCCTCGACGGGCGCATCGCCTTTTTGGGCACCGTGGACGAGCTCAGGGCCGCGGAGGACCCGTTTATAACGCAGTTCATCGAAGGGAGGGCCAATGGACCACGGGTTACGTAGCGTCATTATTCCGTTTCTGTGCGTGTGCGGGCTCGCCGCGGGCTGCGGCGTCCCGGCCGTAGAAAAAACGCATGCTGGCGTCAGGGAATTCGTGCATGGCATAGCGGCGCGTATCGCGCAGGCCGGGCCGTGGACGTTTGGCTGCGGCATCATGAGTAAAAAATACGACGGAGACCTCAGGCTTATAGAGTACCCGTGGCTCGCCGGCAAACGCATTTTCATCGACCCCGGCCACGGCGGCCTTGGCAAAAAAGACCTCTTCCGCATCGGGCCCGGCGGCATCACCGAGGAGGAGGTCAACCTCCGCGTCGCGCTCATCCTCGCCTCCATGCTCCGCGATGCGGGCGTCGAGATCAAACTCGCCCGCACACGCGACGCCGACATTCCGCTCAAAAAGCGCGTGGAGATGGCCGAAGATTTCGGGCCCGATTTGTTGATCTCCATTCATCATAATGGCTCGGTACGGCGGAGCGACGGCGTGAACTATCCGTGCGTGCTCGCCTGGGGAAGCGACGAGGTGAACCCCGCGAGCTTCGACTTCGCGCGGATGCTCCTCGAGCGCCTGCACGGCATCATGGATGGAAGAGGCGCGGTGCTTTCCGATTTCGCGGTGTTTCCCGAAACCGGAGCGCACATCCTCCGCGAGACGCGCTACCTATGCCCGGGCGTCATCGGCGAGGCCGGATTCTTCTCGGACGAGGCGCACGCGCGGCACCTTTCGGAGCGGCTCTACAACCGCGAGGAGGCCGAAGCATACTTCCTCGCCGTGGCCGAATACTTCAAACGCGGACTTCCCTCCGCGACGGTGAAGATATCCTCGAAGGTCGACAATTCAGGATATCAGCAAAACCTGATCGTCGACCGTTCGCCCGGCATCTACGTTTTCGCCGACAGCGGGGCTTACGGCGTGGACGTCGACGCGAAGTCATTCCGCGCGACGCTCGACGGCCTGCCGGTAAAAATCGTCCCCATTACGAAGAATATCTTCCGTGTCGAGTACGGCCCGAGCCTCCACCCAGGAAGTCACGCCCTGCGCTTTTTCTTCGAAAACGCGCGCGCGCAGAGAAGCCCCGTGTTTCTGGCATCGTTTAACGTGCTCGTCGAAAAGGGCGATTACGCGCGGCTTGTGAAGGAGGGTACGCGCCTCATCTCGTCGCATTGGACGGCGCGCGAGGGAGTGCTCATGCTCCGCGCGGCCCTCTCCATGGGGACCACCGACCCGGCGGCCGACGCGCTTTTATGGAAGCTCGCGCGCGCCTGCGAACTCATCGGGGAGCGCTCCCAGGCCTGGTACCTATACGCGCGGTTGTACTACTTCTATCCGGACAGCCCATACCGAAAAAAGCTCGCCGGAAAATTTGTGGGGCACCGCTACCCGGTGGAGTTCCTCGGGAAGAAGGTGAAGGTGGAGTTCGATCCGGCCCTTGGGTACGCCGGGAAACCGGACGCGGAAAAAGAGAAATGACAAAGAATAAACTCTACAGCGCCAGCCCCGCGGCGAGGTAGAGGAACACGCCCGTGAAGCTCGCTTCGTCATCCGTTTTAATGCTGTCGTAATCGAAATCGTTATAGCTGTCGAACACCACGTAGCGAGCCATCACCCCCGCCGTCAGCCCGACGGGACCGAGGACGTAGGTGTAGTCCGCTTTTATATGATAGCCTATGGCGAGGTCTTCCCATGTCTCCTCCTCCATATACTCCAGTGAAGACGGGAGTGGCATGTTCGATTCGAATGTATCGTTTACCTGCGAATAATAAAGCCCCGCACCAACGCCGAGGGCGAAAAAGCTCTTTTCAGTCGCTTTCTTCCGGTAATAGACCGTCAGCAGGCCCTGGAGCGAGATAAGACTCAGCGAGTACTCGAATTTATCCGGATAATTCGGGCTCGTAATTTCCGATTCGTAGGTTATCCCGTTCATTCCTCCGTCTATACCGAAACCCCATTCGCCGAAATACTTTCTTATTCCCAGTTCGAAACCGTAAGCGATAGATGGTGTGCTGGTTTTGTCGACCCTAAACCCCTGAAGCGGATAACCGGCATCAGCGTTATACTCATCGGCAAACCACCGCGCGCTGTCTTTAAGAGCATTCTCGATGTCTGAATTGCCGGTAACATAGCCCACGTTACCACCGATCATCAATTGGAAATCGGGCAGCGAGGCGAGGCTTTCTTCTTTTGTCGATCCCGTTTCGGTCTGTGCGAAAAGGGCGGCCGACAGGACACCAGGGCGGGCCATTATGGGCGAAAATTACATACGGTGGCGGGAGAAGTGAATCTAAAGGTTCCTAAGTTGAGGAAGCTGCCCTTCGAATCTGCGGTAATAGAGCGCTACAAGAGAAGGGAAATATCGGTTGAG
>DATIKU010000041.1 GCA_035477215.1 Spirochaetota bacterium
AATCATAACAGCTTCTCGATATCTCCGTCAATTTTTTCCGGTATTGTGGCAGGCGCGTATCTTTTCACCACTTTCCCCGCACGGTCCACAAGAAATTTAGTGAAGTTCCACTTTATTTCCCGTGTGCCCAGGATTCCCGGGGCGCTGTTTTTGAGATGCTTGTAGAGGGGGTGAGCACCAGGCCCCTTTACCTCAATTTTTGAGAACATGGGAAACGTTACGTTGAAATTCACCTGGCAGAAGCCCTGTATCTCATCGTCATTCCCCGGCTCCTGTTTCATGAACTGGTTTGAGGGGAAACCCAGTATTTCGAAACCACGTCCACGATATTTTTCATACAGTTTCTGAAGGCCTTCAAGCTGGGGAGTGAAACCACACTTGCTGGCGGTATTCACTATCAGGAGTGCCTTCCCTCGGTAGTCAGCCATCGATCTGTTAAAACCCGTTATCGCCTTCACTTCGAAATCATATACGCTTTCGCCTGTCGTTTTCATCAGAGTTTCTCCCGTGTAAAATAATATTGTATACAATATTATTTTACACAATATAATTGTCAACAAGAATTCATTCCCCGGCGCAAAACGTGCGGTCCGCAGGGAGGATGCACAAGGCCATTGCCTCGTCAGTTCGTAGTCGAAAACGGAACTGAAATTACATCGAGGACATTTCTTGAATGGACTGATAGAAACCATTCCCTTTCTGCCATCGGTGGGGTTCCGGAAATGTGGTCACCACATGGTGGGAACATTGCCATTCGCTGCGCCCTGGCAAAACACGAACATTTTTTGAACGGTTTTCAGCCCGGTTTTTGAAAAAAGCTTTATTTTTTTTCAGGGCCGGTTCAGATAAACAGTCATCACGTCTCTTCACTTTCTATGAAAGTGGTGTTGTTTCATGTACAACATATTACCATCTTTTTATGGAAATTATTTTCCGGTTTCCGGCGACATATTTCCAGAAAAGACATACAAGAAAGGTTGATTTTGCATTCGCCGTATATTCCAAGCCACCAGGAGTATAGGTATGTCCGACATTAAAAACCTGCACCACCAGGCGTACACTGGTGAAGCAAAGGCGGCCATCAGGCTGAAGATCTACGCGGATAAAGCCGACCAGGAGGGTTATGCGCAGATAGCGAAACTTTTCCGCGTTATATCATTCTCCGAGGAGATCCATGCTTCGCGCTCCCTTAGAGCGCTCAGGGAAATCAAGGGCACCGAGGAAAACCTTGCTGCGAGCTTCGAATCTGAAACCAAGGTGGCAGGTCTCGCCTATGAAGGGTTTATAAAAGCCGCTATCGAGGCAGGAGACGCTGTTTCCGAGACCATCTTCAGTCAGAGTAAGGACGTGGAAGAAACCCATGCGAAGCTGTACCAGAAAGCAATGAACCATATGCTCGACGAAAACGAAACGGACTATTACGTTTGCAAAGTCTGCGGGTATATCTCTGACTTCATCGAACCGGATGTCTGCCCTGTATGCAACGCGAAAAGAGAGCAATTCGTTAAAATGTGAAACAATACTTTTTACCGTGCCTGTAACAACGGTTCATACCGGGTTCTATTTTCTTCTTCGCAAGATCATTGCGGACTGTTTCCGGTATCGGGAAGTGATATTAAACACGGCCCGCCGAGGCGGCGATTTTACGCAGGTCGGCCGCGTGGATGTATCCCTCGCGGGCGGCTTTTAGCAGTTCGTTTCGTATGTCCATCAGCCCCCCCCCACGGGCGGAAAGAGCGCGAGCGTCTCACCGTTGCCGAGCACGTGGTCCATCTCATGGTGCCGGTGGTTGACCAGGATCAGCGATACCTCTTCCTCGGGAATTCCAAGAACGCGCACCACATCGGCGACCGATGCCCCGGATACCATGTTCATAGTCCTGATATCGAACCGCCCCTCGCGCAGCGTTGCGAAGAGTTTCACCGTAACAGTGATTTCATTCATTTCTTTCGGGCCCATTTGCCGTGGATTTTTCCTCTCGCGTTTACGGTTTCAGTCACGGCCGGCGACCCGACGATGAGCCGCACCTCATCACCGCGCTCCGGGAGCGCCACGGCCTGGGACAGACCGTCGCGGACAAGGTTTTCAAGCACCCTCCCGAGCGAATCGGCGCGCACGACGACCCCTGCCTGAAGCAGCGAGGGCCCGATCTCGTCGAGAATCATGTTGAAAAGTTTGAGTCGTATCCTGCCCCTGTGCAAAGCCGGCCGGTTTTCGTCGGCGCGGTGGGTTATGGTGGTGCGCATCGCCGCGTAATATCCGCCGCGCCGCATCGTCGCGCCCACCAGACCCGGCATGGCCGCCGAGAGGGCGAGCACCGATCCATCGCCGATTATCGACATGTCCAGATCGTCCACGGGTTTGCCGTTCAGGAAGATGGTGCTGATTCGCTCCTCCACATACCGTTCGTCGATCCCCAGCGACGCGCACAGGAACTCGCGGACGCTGATCCCCGTGTCGGTTTCAACCGCCACTCCCTCCTGGAAAAGTGGATGGAAACGGGAAAGCTCATTCGTATCGATGGAGATGCATATGGCTTTTTCTTCCGCTCCACGCGCTTTCGTATTCTTCCTGTTCATCCCACCCGGACCTCCCAGCCGGCTTAAAGTACGACCCGAAAACGGCCCGTCCCCGGAATATTTTTTAATTCAACGGTCCCCTTTATAAAAAAAGGGAGAGGCCCCCGCGACCCCTCCCCTTCCGGTTCTTGCCACTTTACCAGTTGAAGACCCGGTCCAGCTCCTCGTCCTTCATTGTCCAGGTGAGGTTATGCGGCGGCAGCTTCTCGGTGGAGAAGAAGCGCGGCAGGCGGTCGTGCCCGGCGGTGAACCCCGCCTTCGCGTTGAAGTCGCGCTCCATCGAGAGGATATTCTTGCCGAGCGCGGTGACATCGTCCCCGGTAAGCGAAAGTCCGTAGAATGCGTTGATCATGTCCACCAGGGCCTGGAAGGTTTCGGGCTGGTCGAGCACCGCGAAGGCGATGAAAAGGCACATCCCCGTTGAATCGATCGCCGCCGTGGCGATCTGCAGGTTTCGCGAGAGCTCCACCTGTCCTTCCGGCTTCAGCGGATCGACGAACCCGCCGACTTTGAGGATGTTGGTGGCCACGGCATAACCGGCCGTGTGGTCGGCGCCCATGGTGCTGGTGGCGTAGGTCACACCGATTCCCTGCACCGTGCGCGGGTCGTAGGCCGGCATCGCCTGGCCCTTGACGACCGGTATGCGCTCCACGCCAAAGGCCTTGCCCGTCACCTCCGCGCCGCTTCCGAGGATACGGCCGAGCGGTGTGCCTTTTCCGACCTCCTCCACCAGTTTCAGCGCGCCCTCTCCGTCGCCGAAGGGTATGAGCCCCGCCTCCATGGCGACGCCGATTGCCACGCCCATCTCGATGGTGTCGACCCCGAAGTTATCGTCCATAAAATCGAGCCTTGCGATGGTATCGGGATCGCAGATGCCGCAGTTGCCGCCATGTGCCCATACGGTCTCGTACTCGGGCTGCTTGGAGATGAAGTTGCCGTCCTTGTCGACATAGGTCCCCGAACACTGGATGACGCAGCCGGTGTGGCACCCTTGAGTCGCCTTTCCTCCGCGTTTGGTCTCGATCTCGGCGAAGGTCTCGCCGCTTATCTTGGCCCCGTCCTTATACGTGCCTTCCTTGAAGTTGTAGGTGGGATATCCCCCCGCCTCGCAAAGTATGTTAGTGAGGACGTTCGTCCCGAACTTCGGCAGGGCCTGCCCTGTCACCGCGTGCGAGCGCAGCCCCTCGGTAAACTTCCTGTTGGCTTCCTTGAATTTTTCCGCGTCCTTCGGCTGGCGTATTTTGGTGTCGGCGGTGTCGATCACGATGACCTTCACGCCCTTGGCGCCCATCACTGCGCCGACGCCCCCGCGGCCCGCGTGCCTGCTCGGGCGTGTCTCCATGTCGGTGACCGCCACGGACGCCGAACCGAGCTTCATCTCCCCGGCCGGTCCGATGGAGATGCAGACGATCTTCTCGCCGAACTCGGCCTTCATTTTATTTACGAGATCGTAGTTGGGAAGCATCTTGAGGCCGTTGTCCACCGAGACCTTAACGCCCTTGCTGCTGATATGGATCTTATACAGGTCGTCCGTGGGGGGCTTCCCTTCCAGTATCACGGCGGCATAACCAAGACGGGCGAGCGCGATTCCGCCCTGCCCCCCCGAGTTCGCTTCCTTAATGGTACCGGTAAGAGGACTTTTACATCCAACCGAAAGGCGTCCGGAGATAACCGCCGCCGAACCGGTGAGCATGCCCGGCGCGATAACCAGCTTGTTCTCCGCCCCCAATGCATGGCACAGGGGAGGCACTTCCTTCGATACCACGGACGAGGTCATCGCCCGCCCGCCGAGGCCCGCGTAATCGCCAAGGGGCCCTTCGCTGACTTTAGGCCCTCCCTTGGCTCCCATGTCGATCCTGAGAATCTTGTCCATTGGCTCCCTCCTGAATTGGTTTTGTGCGGCGGGTTTCTGGCGAATGATCCGACGAACCGCCTCCCTCCCGCTCGAGGGAGCGCTCGAGACCGCCATACATCCCGCGGGACCGTCCGCCCTTGGTGAAGGGTGCGATGGAAATAGATGGGGACAAATCCCTCGTATCGCTCGAAAAGACGCGAGGGATGCGCACGCTTGATCGAATGCAGTATTGCCATCGAATTGGTCATTAGTCAAATACTTTTAACTCAATAATTCCCGATAATTATTTTTGAAATATCAAAATGCGTTCTATATACTGGATATATTGCATCTCCCGGATATATTGGATTTTCCCCGCCTGCGGCGGGGGAAAACCGGCTTTATATCCAGCCAAGCAACAACTCTACCGTAAGCGGTTCGGTATTCCCGGCGCATGGACGTTTCCGCCCGCATCAGGCGATGGCCATGACCGGTAAAACCAACAGGGGGAAGCGAATACCACGGAGGAATCGTGCTGACGCGTCCGAATCCGGCACTGAAAGAACACCCCTCGAAGCTCTTCGTCGAGATTACGACCAGGTGCAACCTGCGCTGTGCGATGTGTGTGAAGCAGAGCGGCGCCGCGTGCCTTCCTGAAGGCGACCTCTCGCGCGCGCACTTCGCCTCGCTCGAGGAGTGCATGGGGGGCCTCGATGCGCTGGTGCTTAACGGTATCGGCGAGCCGTTGCTCCATCCGGACCTCGAATACTTCATCGGCCGCGCCGGGTCGCTCATGCCGGCACACTCGTGGGTGGGATTTCAAACCAACGGATTTCTTCTGGACCAGCGGCGCGCCGATTCGATTATGGGAGCGGGCGCGCGACGCGTCTGCGTTTCGGTCGACGCCGTGTCCGCAAAGACCTTCAGCGCCGTGCGCGGCGTCGGCGACCCTTCCGTCGTCGGGAGTGCGCTCGCGGCGCTTGCAAGGGCCGCGGGCGAACAGGGGCGCGGCGACTTTATGCCGGGAATCGAGTTCGTGGCGATGCGCGAAAACATCGTAGAGCTTCCCGCGGTGATGGAGTGGGGGGCGCGCCTGGGCATACGCTTCGCCATCATCACCCAGCTTCTGCCGTACCAGCCCGCGATGCTTTCCGGAACCGCATACGACACCAGCACCGACGCGGCACTCGTGTTTTACGAAAAATGGCGGCATCAGGCGCTCGCCGAAAAGATCGACATCTCCCGCTATTTCAACGTGTTCATGAAATTCATCCGCGATGATTCCGAGGAGCGGATCGTACGGCACGTAGACGCGATGGTCGCCGACGCCGCCGCCCACGGGATATCCCTCAACCTCAACTCCCTCATGGCGCGGGACGAAGCGATGCTCACCGGTGTGCAAAAGGCGCTGGAGCAGGCCGAACGCATCGCCCGCGAGAACGGCATCGAGCTCACGCTTCCCGGCACGGTGCCGAAAAGCGTTCGCCGCTGCGACTTCGTTGAAGAGGGCTCCGTTTTCGTATCCTGGGACGGAAAGGTCCACCCCTGCCATTTCCTCTGGCACCGCTTCCAGTGCTACCTGGGCGGTGTTGAGAACAACATTAAGCCGATGGTTTTCGGCGACCTGGGCCGCGATGGCATCCTCGCCATATGGAACGCGGCGGAATTCCGCACATTCAGGGAAAACGTCATCCGCTACAATTTCCCCTTCTGCTACGACTGCAGCCTTGCGCTGTGCGACCTTGTCCAGACCGAAGACTTCGAACAGGACTGTTACATCACCGGAGTCCCGTGCGCCTCCTGCCTGTGGTGCACGGGCCTCTTCCACTGCCTGCGGTGAGGGCGGCCCCGGATACGGCCTTCCACCGCTCGTGTTTACTTTACCTCCGGCTATCGGTATATCTAATTGTCAGCATTGATCGGACGGGCATTCCGTGAATTTCGATGCATCCGTCCGGCGAAGGCGGGGGTCGGCGATATTCATCAGGCATGTGCCGCAGCTTGCGATAATCAAAGCGGGCGGTGTCATCATGGAAAAGCTCGAATCGAAACACTGCACTCCCTGCAGGGCCGGTGCGCCATACAAAAGAAATCCCGCCAATTACAATTTTTTTCTGGTTTTTAACGACGACGCCGCTATATGCTGTCGCAATCAGATAAAGATAAAAATTCGCGGGGAAACCGATATGAAAGCCACCGTCATCGTCAAAAAGCTCGACACACCGCACCAGAGGGAGCCCTTCACGCGCTTCATGCCGCTGGGTGACGGAATGCCGGGCGCGGTCCGCGACGCTGTCGGGAGTATTTTCGACGAGCTCGGCGGAGCCTCTCTCCTTAAAGAGAGCCGCGAGGTGTACATCAAGCCCAACGCCGTCGATGCCAAGCCCTACAGCCACACCAGGGTCGAGGTGCTTCGCGAGATCATATCCTACTGGAAACGCGCCGGCGCTAAAAAGATATACCTCTTCGAAAACGCCACGCAGGCGAACTTCACCCGGCTGGTCTACCGCGCCGCGGGCTACACCCGCCTCTGCCGCGAGACCGGCACCGTGCCCGTGTTCCTCGACGAGGAGAGGGGCCACGCGCTCTCCTTCACCGGCCGCACACCGGCCTCCGCCGCCAATCCGGACGGCTACGACCTCACCTCGTTCCTTATGCCCGACACCGTCATGAAGCTCATTCGCGAGCGCGAAAGGCACCTCTACATCAACGTGCCGAAGCTCAAGACCCACTCCATGGGCGTGGTGACGCTCGGCGTTAAAAACCAGTGGGGCTTCCCTATGCAGCGCAGCCGCGGCTATGACCACAACTACAACCTGCCGCACAAACTCGTCGACATACTCGGCTACATCCGGCCCGATGTCACGCTCATCGAGGGGGTGGAGGGCACGATCCACGGCCACTACTTCGCCACGGCGCTCGCCGACCGTCAGGTCAAGCCATTTTGCGTCATGTTGGCGAGCACCAATGTCGTCGCCGCCGACATAGTGGGCGCTCGCGTCTTCGGCCTTGGCATAAAGGATGTGCCGCACCTCGCGCTCGCGATTGAGCGCGGCCTCTCGAACGGCGTAAAGAGCGAGCGTGATATTTCCCTTAGCGGCGACCTTAAAAGCCTGAAGAACATCGACCTCATCGGCGACATGCCGGCCTCCGGGCACTATCCCTGGGACCTCTATCCGCTCTTTCCGGACGACGTGCGCATTGTGAAGGGAACGAAGCTCGCCTGCCGCGAGGGCTGCGTCAACAATCCGCTCTGCGCCATGCAGACGATGTACCTCGACACCGCGGGCAAAGGAGGCTGGACTCTCCTGATGGGAAAGGGACACGACGAGGCTACGATCGGCTCCATCAGCGGGCGGGTGCTCGTCGCCGGGCACTGCGCCGTCGGGGAGGTTTCCGAACGGCTCATCCGCCGGCTCGGCCGGAAAAATGTCTACCTGAGCGGCGAGTGCAACGACCTCTCGGCCACCGCCGAGGCACTGTTTCATTTAATGAAGGTCAACCCGGCAACGTACGTGCCTGTGAATCCGCTCGTCACGTTTTTCGAGTACCTCACCGCGCGTCTGAAGGGCTCGACCTCGCGCGTACCGCATCCGTTTTCGCATGTGCTGAAGCGGGTATGAGGGGGCACGAAGGCGCACAAGCGTTTGTGCGCCTTCGTGGATGCCATGCTCAATCCCACTTGCGGAAATTCCGCAATTTTCAAAATCAATAAAAGGGGGATCGTATGAATAGAAAAACTGCTATTGTCATTATCATGGTGTTATTATACTATATCTTAAATTACATATCCGTACCGGGTGAATGTGCTTTAGATACTGATAATTCGATAAAAACCGATTCCGTGGTGGTTTTAAAAATGAAATAAGTTAAATCCTTACAAATTGAGGATATTATTGCAATAAATTATAAAATCCGCACATTGCATCCGGTCTGACGAAGCTATGCGTTGGCCGCAGTTGGATATGAGACTCGTTAATCTAAAATACTTAGGAAAGTACCCTCTCTCCAGAGCATGTTTCCTCCCGACATAAGACATGATATCGGAAGTTCACACACGAAACAAGTCCCTCGCACCTGCAAAAAGCCCCTTTACAGTGGCCTTAAAATTTTCGATCTCTACTCTCTGCTCTTAATAAACCACTTCCCGGAATTTATTCCCGACTTATAGGCCGCGCCCAGGAGGTGAACATCCTTTGTTGCCCTGCCGACATTAAGACCTTCTGGTGGAGCTATCTCATATATTTCAACACCGGCCGGTGGATTTTTTATAAAATCAACAGCATCCATATAAACCCTGTGGCGTCTCTGCATAGCATCCGCCAAACCGGGATACTTTCTAAAAAATAATGGAAAAAGAAATGATAGAGGACTCTTTTTTTTTATATAACTGGACGGACGGGAACGTATAATTGTAATCTCATTCGCCCCACGCTTATATGCTTCGATAACGGGTATCGGATCAGCAATTCCCCCGTCAAGTGCAGGGACAGAATCCGCATAAAGAATATTCCGGTAGAGTACAGGGAGCGAACTTGAGATCTTTATATAATGTTCAAGATTTGACCTGTCCGGCTTGAGATAAAGCGGCAATCCGGAATCGAGTGATGTTGCAGCCACTAAGTACTCTTTCCCTTTATCATAGAGCCCGCTGAAAATCCGTTCAAGATCAAGCCTGCACTCCCTGATTGTAATATCCCAGAGCCAGTCGAGATCCATATAATGACCTCCGGAAATAAACCTCAGCGGATTTATAAATCCGGCTGTGGCGGAGTAATTTACTGTTACGTGATAATTTCTTTCGTGCTGTTGTGCAAGATGCGCGGCCAGGTTGCATGCCCCGGCCGAGACTCCTATGTACAGATCAAAGGGATCAAATCCTGATGTGCCGAAAGAATTAAGCACTCCGGCGGAGAATACTCCCCTCATACCGCCCCCCTCAACTACAAGTGCCGATCTGTTTTTACTATTCATTCAGTGCGCCTGTGAAAATTTTAAAATTGGACCGACCCCCTGAAACCGGAGTGACAAAACCGAGGGTTTTCGGAGAATACGGACATGATAAAAAGAACGCATTACCCCGAAGAATTCAAGATAAAATTAAGTGAACCTCTAAAAATTCCTTTTGCTGCCGGTTTTCAGAAGAAATATAACAAAATCATCCGATCGAGAATCATATCAGAAAAATATTTTACTCTCACTGATCTGTGGTGTTCATAATGCACGCCACAGATCACCCGCTATTATCCCGCGCAGGAACAATTCTTGGAATTTTCAGAATTTATTCATGTTTGCTTCAAAAGTCCCGGCGATCTTCAACACGGAGAAAAACATAAATCCGTGAATGGAGAATAAAAAATGGAATACGAACAGCATTCGCGAATACTGGAAACCAATAGAACCGACAGCAGTATAGGGGCGCTGCTCATGCGTCCGTACATGATGCCGCTCATGGGATTCAGGGCCAAAGTAGGCCTGTTCATGGACAAGGGAGAGTATATAGTCAAGGCCGCCGAAGACCAGCACGAGCTCGCACAGGCGCTGCGGCTCCGGCACGACGTGTTCATCGTGGAGCTCCTCGGCAGGAAAAAATTCTTCGGCATCGACATGGACCGCTACGACATGATGTGCGACCACCTGCTTGTGATGGACAAGCGGAGCGGTGAGTGTGTCGGGACCTACCGGCTCAATTCGAGCAGGTACTCTACGGAATTTTACTCGCAGACGGAGTTCGATCTGGGGACGCTGCCCGGCCTTCCGGATGAGAAGCTGGAGATCGGCAGGGCGTGCATCCGGCAGGAGTACCGCAAGAGCAACATGATGGGCCTGCTCTGGGAAGGGATTTACGCCTACCTTGCGAAGATACAGGCGCGCTACGTGTTCGGGTGCTCAAGCATCACGACCACGGAGCCTTTGCAGATCGCCCTGGTACACCGTTACCTGACAAGTTCCGGGTTCCACAGGACCGACCTGGGCATTCAGCCCCGCAAGAAATACCTGGTGAAGGATCTCGAAAGCAACATGAAGGTGATCGACCTGCTCGGGGAAGCGGCCGTCAAGGAGGCGGCAAGCAAACTGGTACCGAGGCTGATCCAAGACTATTTCACCTTCGGTGCCAGGATATGCGGTGAGCCCGCCGTCGACAAGAATTTCAAATGCATGGACGTGTTCACTATTCTGGACATGAAGAACCTTAATGACTCGTATAGGGAAGAGAGGTTTGTGAAATAGCGGTGATGTCCGCGTACGAAAACCGCGGCCGGTCATAAACGGTATGTTTACCGGCCTTACGAAACATCCTGATCCAAGGGAGATTGCCTGATATGCGTTCGTATATCGATGCGGTCAAATTTATTGTACACAGCCTGTTGGGCGACCGGCTGAAAGCCACCGTAAAGGAACAGCCGCTCGGCGCCGGCGATGAACTGCTGGACTCCTTCGTGTACCTGCCAAGGCGGAAAACGCCCAGGGGCACGATCCTCGCGATCCATGGCATGGCGGCGCGCGCCCATAACGATCCGAGGCTCAGCGTGATCTGCAGGGCCTTCTCGGCCTGCGGGTACGCGGTGGTATCTCCCCTGTACCCTGATATCGCCGGTTTCAGGATCGATTCCGGAACGATCGACCGGATCGTGGACACGGTAAAGGCGGTTACGGCGGACAAAGGGCTCTGCCCCGGCGGAAAGCTGTCGATCTTCGCGCCCTCGTTCTCGGCCGGCATGGCCATGATCGCCGCTTCGCAAGCGGAGGTCCGGGATATGGTGGATTCCATCTGCTCCGTGGGTACCTACAGCAACGTCGATTCCGCCGTGGAATACCTGCTGGCGGGACAGGATATCGACGACTACGGGCGGCTTATCATCCTCAGGAATTTTATCACCCATGCCCCCGGGTTCAGCAAAAATATACCCGATGTCCTGCATGCGGGCATCCTTGACAACGGGCTCCACCGGAGCGTTCCGGAGCTGCCTTTGCACCTGGAGCGTCTCTCCGGCAGGGAACGGCGTAAGCTAACAAGGCTCCTCGGCGAGCCCGATTTCCGCCTGATGCAGTGGCAGCGCATTCTCGAGCGTTCGCGCAAGATCCGAAAGCTACTCCGGGATCTCTCGGTGGTGTCGAGGCTCGAGGGACTCCGGGCGCCGGTGGCCCTTATTCACGGGGCAGAAGACCGGGTAATACCGCCGACGGAATCGATCCTGCTGAACGACCGTCTCAGGCACCACAAGGTGAGGTCGCGCCTGGTCATAACGCCGCTCCTCAGTCACGGCGATATTTCCATGGGACTCAACGCGATCATGGAGATACTGCGGGTGGTATGGCTCTTCGCGTTCTTTTTCCATCACGCCTCCGCAAGGGAAGCGGCATGAACAGGAAGCGCGGCCTTATCCGTTAAACTTAAAAATATCCAGTAAACTGCGTCACCCCTGCGGCGCAAGGTTCCGCGGCATAATACCGCTTATCGGAAGTTCCCCCTTTGAAAAAGCCTTCTCCTGCCAACAAAAAGACCCCTGTCCGGGGCCTTTAAAATTTAGAATAATTTTTTATTTAACTTCTAACTTAACTTTCCTTTAGTTGCGGCTTGTTGACAAAAAAAGCCATAACAACTGCAATCAGGCATAAGACAAAAGCAATTGTAAATGCTTGAGTAAATTCGAATTTACCGGCTAAACGGGTTCCTACTATACCTGCGACCCCGAAAGCAAATATAACAGCGCCGTAGTTTTTCCCCATATTTTCAGTGCCAAAATAATCTGTCGTAAGCGCTGGAAAAGTTGCCAAAAACCCTCCGAAGCAAAAACCTACCAATGAACCCAGAGCTAAAAAGCTTACATAATTCATTTCGATATGGCTCATCAAAAACATTGCCAATGCCATCAAAGCAAACATTGCCGTTAATGCCCGGATTCTGCCAATTTTGTCTGAAATAGCACCCCAAATAATTCTTCCCATTGAATTAAATAAAGCTATTGCGACTACAACATTAGCGGCAACAACCGCATCCAGTTTAACTAAATCCGTTCCAATATTTACGGCTACACTGATTACCAGAAGACCCGCTATACAGCCAAAATGAAACATAAGCCAAATTAAATAGAACTGTTTAGTTTTGACCATCTGCCCGGTTGTAAAATTCACGTTTTCAGCCACTGCCGATCCAACTGGCGGTGTCCAGCCCGAAGGCCTGTAATCGACTGGGGGCGTGGTCAGCAATTGAGCTGCTACCAGAAGAATGATAAAATACGCTATACCTAAATACAAAAAGGTACTGCCCACCCCATAACTTGCTATGAGAGATAAGACTATAGGTTTTGATAACATTGCACCAGCGCCGAAGCCTGTAACAGCTATTCCACTGATTAAACCGCGTTTATCCGGGAACCATTTTATACAGGTTGCCAATGCAGGACCATAAATCAGGCCTGTCCCCAAACCGGCTAAAACACCATAGTATAAATATAGTTGCCACATTTGTGCAACAGTACTGGATAACATTAACCCGATACCAAATAATATCGCACCTGCCGTAGCAACCTTTCTGGGGCCTACCTTATCATAGATCCCGCCACCAATTATTCCCGCTATACACATAAAGATAATAGTAATCCCGAAAGTTAAGGCTACACCTCCCAAATCCCAACTCGGATTCGCTTTTAATAAAGGAATATTATACAAGCTCCAGGCGTAAACTCCCCCTACGCACAGCATCATAATAAATGCTACTAAAACCATACCCCAACGATTGATTAATTTTTTCTCCACTTTAGCTCTCCTTTTTTAATATCCAGGAAACTGCGTCTCCCCTGCGGCGCAAAGCTCTTCGGCATAATACCGCTTATCGGAAGTTCCCCCTTTGGAAAAGCCTTCTCCTGTCGACAAAAAACCCCCTGTCCGGGGCCTTTAAAATTTCGCCCCGCTCAAAATCGCGGCATTTTAATGCCCCATGAATGCGCATATCACTGCAGTTTATCATATGATGCAACCAGCAGAAAAAAGTCAATAATTATATTCTTTTGGCAAGTAACGATATTCGTGAGTTTCACGGCCCTCGTATCATGGGCCTGAAATAGCCTTTGTAGAGGCAGTATTCCCTCCTCATACGGTGCCAGACCTGCTCGGCGTTATAGCCATACACCACCGACGGGTGCATTTCCGTTCCGCAATCCGGGCATTTTTCAGGATCTGCATCGTAACTGTGTTCAATCGCCGACTTTTAGGTGGCGCTGGTACTCGTTTGGAGTTTCTCCACGACTCCGTGCGCGTAGATGCCGTAGTAGCGGATCATCTTCTGGTGCTTTTTCGGCAGAAAGTGGAGCATTTTGGCCATGAACTCGTATACATCCATGGTGACGGTTTTGTAGCTTTTCTCCTTGGCGCGTACATCGAGCCAGCTCTTGTAGCGGAACATGACGGTCTTCTTCGCGTGATTCACGGCCGTAATCTGGCTCTTATGGAAATAGCCGGATGCAAGATACTCCGCGGTGCAGAAAAATACTTCGCTTTCCGTACCGATAATCGGCTTAAAGTCGTCGGTAACGCCCATGTGGAGGGCCCTGTTGTCGGCGTTTGTCACAATATATACATAGCAGATTTACCCGACATACGCGCTCCTTTCCGCTTTTCCGCGCATCGTCTTTCTTTTCTTCTGTCTTTCCATTGAATGCGGGAGGGGGCCTGGGCTCAAAAAAGAACTTCGACCGGCTTTACGGGCTCGCGGGGCTCCTCGGCGGCGAAACGGGCGCCACGCGCGTGCACGGGCACAGAGGGCACGCCCATCTTCCAAACGCGCTATTCCGGCTTCCCTCCTCCGAGATGGAGACGTACAGTTGAGCGTTTTCATGATTACGGCCTTTTGCCTCATGAGACCGCCACCTCGCTCGGCTCCCCGCGATGAACCGGTTCAGTTCTCCACCTTTTCGCTTTGCTCTCTTCTTCCTTATTTCCAGAGCCAAAATATTTCTTTGGCTCCACCATAGGATGGCACAGGTACACCCGGATTTCGCAACCCTCCGGATCCCCGTAAAAATTCCCAAATTAATATTGACAGGCAGGCCCCTCCGGGGCATAGAACGAGTGAGCGCTTACTCACTTTAGTTTGTGATATTGACCGGCGAACAGCGCTCGTATATACTTATTGATAGATCGGAGGACGGCAATGAATTTCAGCGGACTGACCGTGGGCATACCAAGGGAAATAATGGAGCATGAATTCCGGGTGGCCGCGATACCCGAGACCGTTAAAAAACTCGTCTCCGAAGGCGCGAAGGTGCTGGTCGAGGCCGGAGCGGGAAGCGGCGCCCACTTTTACGACGATGAATATCGCGCCGCCGGCGCCGAGATCGTGGACGACTGCGAGAAACTTTACGCCCAGGCCGACATCGTCATGAAGGTCAAGGAGCCGCTCTACAACGAGGCGAAAAAGAAGCACGAGGTCGCCCTGATGAAGAAGGGACAGCTCCTCGTCACCTTCCTGCACCCGGCCTCGCCCTCCAATCATGGCATGATAGGCGATCTCGCCCGCCAGGGAGTCACAGGTCTCACGCTCGACGGCATTCCGCGCATCACGCGCGCGCAGTCCATGGACGCGCTCACCTCCATGAGCACGGTGGCCGGCTACAAGGGCGTCATAATGGCCGCGGACGACCTCACCAAGTTCCTGCCCATGGTGGGCACGGCGGTGGGCGTCCTCCAGCCCTCGCAGGTCTTCGTTGTGGGCGCGGGCGTGGCGGGACTCCAGGCGCTCGCCACCGCCAAGCGCCTCGGCGCGATGGTCTTCGCCGCCGATATTCGGCCCGAGGCGGCCGAGCAGGCCAAAAGCCTCGGCGCGAAGATCGTGGACACGCTCGTCCCCCGGGACATGGCGGTCGGCACGGGCGGATACGCGCTCGCACTGCCCGACGAGTGGCTCGAAAAGGAGCGCGCGGCGATCCGCGAGACGGTCAAAAAGTCCGATATCGTCGTGCTCTCTGCGCTCGTTCCCGGCAAGATCGCGCCCATACTCGTCACGGAAGAGATGGTTAAAGAGATGAAGTCCGGCTCGGTGATCGTGGACATCGCCGTGGACCAGGGCGGCAACTGCGAGGCGACCGACCCCGGCCGCACCAGCGTAAAGCACGGCGTGACGATCATCGGCACCAAGAACATTCCCGGCTACGTTCCGACGAGCTCGACATGGATGTTCGCGCATAACATCTACAACCTCGTTTCGTATCTCGTAAAGGATGGAAAGATACGCATCGACCGGAGCGACGAGATCGTGGCCTCAACGCTCGTAACGATCGACGGCAAACTGGTGCACGCCGGTGCGCTCGAGGCGATGGCGGCCCCGAAGAAGGGGGCCTGACCATGGGCTTCCTGGTGCTCGTCGGGGTATTCCTTGTTTCGGCCGCGGTCGGCTACAGGCTCATCAGCAATGTCCCCTCCCTGCTGCACACGCCGCTGATGTCGGGCATGAACGCCCTCTCGGGCGTTACGGTGCTCGGCGCGCTCGTCGCGGCGGCGCTCGCGCTTCACTCCGGAAGCAGGATACTGGGCATCGCCGCGATCGTACTCGCCACTATAAACGTCGTCGGCGGCTTCCTCGTCACCGACCGGATGCTTCGCATGTTCAGACAGGGGAAGTGAGGCCATGACATTCGGCATATATGAAATAACCGGCATCGCCGTCATCCTCGCCATGCTCGCGGGCATACGGCTCATGAGCTCGGTCGGGCGCGCGGCGCTCGGAAACAGGCTGGGGGCGCTTTCGATGCTCGCGGCGATCGCGCTCGTCCTGTGGCACAACGGCATCGTCGACGCAAGCACGCTCTACATCGCCATGGCGGTCGGCGCGATCGTCGGCGCGATCATGGCCTTCCGCGTGACGATGATCCGCATGCCGCAGATGGTCGCGCTCCTGAACGGCCTCGGCGGCGGGGCGTCGCTTCTGGTGGCGCTCTCGGTGATACTCGAAAGCCACGACGCCATGGAGCTCTCCGCGCGCCTCACCGGTCAGCTCGCGCTCATTATCGGCTCCCTCACCCTTTCCGGAAGCATGGTCGCGGCCGGGAAGCTCCAGGGCGTTCTCCCGCAGCGGCCGGTGCGCTTTCACGGCGCGGGCGCGGTTTCGGTCGTGCTTTTGGCTACGCTCGGCGCGCTGGCCGCGTACGCGACGGTCGCCGACGGGCACACCGCCGCGATCGCGTCGCTCGTCGTCCTCGCGCTCGCGCTCGGCTTCGGTGTGCACTTCACACTCCCCATCGGCGGGGCGGACATGCCGGTGGCCATCTCGCTCCTCAACTCGTACTCCGGGCTCGCCGCCTCGATCTGCGGCTTCGCCGTGGGCGACATCCTGCTCGTCTCGGTCGGGGCCGTGGTGGGCGCGGCGGGCCTCATCCTCACACGCATCATGTGCCGCGCCATGAACCGATCGCTCATCGACGTGCTGACCGGAAGCGCCGCCCGAGCCGGCGGCTTTGCCCCGGCCTCACCTGCGGCCGACACGGCGCCGGCCGCACGGCAAACGGCGCGCGGGATGGACCCCGCGTCGATACTCGCCTCCGCGTCGAGCGTCATCATCATCCCCGGATACGGAATGGCGCTCGCGCAGGCGCAGTCCCAGGTGCGAGCGCTCTACGACCTGCTCGAATCGCGCGGAGCGACCGTCCGTTTCGCCATTCACCCGGTTGCGGGCCGCATGCCCGGGCACATGAACGTGCTCCTGGCCGAGGTGGACATCCCCTACGAGCGCCTGATCGACATGGAGACCATCAATCCCGAGTTCGCCGGCACCGACGCGGCGCTCATCGTGGGCGCGTGCGACGTGGTGAACCCGGCCGCCAACAGCGCCGAGGGCACGCCGATTGACGGCATGCCGGTGCTTCGCGCCGAGGACGCGCGAAGCATAATTATTTGCAACATGGACCGAAAGCCCGGATATTCCGGGGTGGAAAACACCCTCTACGGCAGGCCCGGCGTGTGCTTTATGGAGGGGAACGCGGCGGATACGCTCAACCGCTTGATTGAACGCATCAGCGGCTGGGCGGGCGGGACGGCAAACCGATAAGTACGATTTCCCAAAGGGTGTAACCGTTTTTATCGGAATTTTACCTATTTTTTTATACGTATCCGGACTAACGGAGGTATGGTGACCGCAAGGAAAAAACACGGTGAAAGAATACATCAGAACGAGTACGAGATCATCTCAAAGCACTGCCCGAAGTGCGAATCGCTGGTTATGGCCGCCGTGGTGCGCACCTCAAGCGGCGCCATCTACAAGTACCGCGACGTAAAGTGCTCACGCTGCGACTGGAACACATCTTCGGCGGGGGCCCCGGAATCGTGACGGGCCTCACGACACGGCGATAGCGCGCCCCGCTTCGGGCGCCACTACACGCGCGCCGGGACACGGCGTTGCGGTCGTCCTTAAAACCCCCACGCCGGCCGCCCTACAGCCAGCCCTGGCGGAAGATGTCGCGCGCGTGGTACGAGATCACCATGTCGGCGCCCGCGCGGAATATTCCCGTAAGTATCTCGGTTACCAGCATGCGCTCGTCGGCGTACCCGAGCTTTGCGGCCGCCTTCACCATCGAGTACTCGCCGCTCACGTTGTAGGCGCACACCGGCACGTTGACGATCTCGCGCACGCGCCGGATGATGTCCAGGTACGCGAGCGCCGGCTTCACCATCACGATGTCCGCCCCCTCGTCGATGTCGAGCATAACCTCCTTCTCCGCCTCGAGGGCGTTGCGGCAGTCCATCTGGTAGCTCCGCCTGTCGCCGAACTGCGGCGCGCTCCCGGCGGCGTCTCGGAAGGGCCCGTAGAAGGCCGAGGCGTATTTGGCCGCGTACGAGAGTATGGGCGTGTCGACAAGGCCGTTTTCATCCAGCGCGTCGCGAATGGCGGCCACGCGCCCGTCCATCATGTCCGAGGGGGCGACGATGTCGGCGCCGGAGTCCGCGTGCGAGACCGCGGTGCGCGCGAGGAGCTCGAGGGTCGGGTCGTTAATGACTTTCCCATCATTCACGATTCCGCAGTGTCCGTGGCTCATGTACTCGCACAGGCACACGTCGGTAATGACGCAAACCTCGGGCGTCCTTTTCTTGATCTCGCGCACCGCGCGCTGGACCACGCCGTCGGCCGCGTACGCCCCCGAGGCCGCCTCGTCCTTCGCCGCCGGTATGCCGAAGAGGAGGCAATGGGCAATTCCCAGTTTAAGATCGGCCTCCACGTCGCGCACCAGGGTATCGACCGAAACACGCTCGATGCCCGGCATGGAGGTTATCGGCTCGCGATCGGGGCCGCTTTCGGTGACGAAATGGGGCATGATGAGGCGCTTTTTATCGACGGCGGTCTCCGCGGCCAGGTCTCTTATGGCCGCGCTCGCGCGCAGCCTTCGGGGACGTATATCGGGATACATGCGTTTTCTCCGGACGTGTCGTTACGCGGCGCCTGCCGCTCGTGCAGTGTGGCCCATTCGACCGCAGAGTCAACCATTTTAGGATGGAGGATCACACCTCAGGCGCGCGGCGGCAAAGGGTCTCGCCCAGGGTCGGACGGGCAATTCGCACGATGACATGGACGCCACCACCCACCCAGGGCAAGTGTCCGCCTCTGGCATCGCACGGCAAGGGGTTACAGCCCCTTGCAGCCGCCGCCGACGGTGACCGACCGCTTCGCCGCGCAGAGCTTGGGGGCGGTATAAATAATTGCGTTTGCGCTCACCTATGCTACAATTCCATCATCAATCCAAGCGGAAACTTTATTGCCATAAATAGCCTTAAATGGAAACATTGTTTTCGTCTTGACGGGAGCGCGGACGGGGAGATCATATCCCCATCCTACTAAAAACGAAGGAGCATGCTATGATCCTACTCAATCCGAAGAAGTTCGCCACCACCTACCCGGACGAAAAGACGAAGCGGATCATGTTGAAGACGATTGAGTTTTTCGAGAAAAAGGGCCTCGCCAAGGTGCTCGACGACGACCACAAGTATGTGTGGTACGAGGACTTTCTGGAGTTCCAGAAGAAGGAGGGCATTTTCAAGACGCTCTTCACGCCCTCCGGCTACGGCGACGCCGATTCCCGCTGGGACACCTCTCGCATCACCGATTACGCCGAAATCCTCGGTTTCTACGGCCTGGCCTACTGGTACACCTTCCAGGTATCGGCGCTGGGACTGGGGCCGATCTGGATCGGCAAGAACGAGGAGATCAAACAGCGCGCGGCGAAGCTCCTTGAAGAGGGCGCCATCTTCGCCTTCGGCCTTTCGGAGAAGGAGCACGGCGCCGATATCTACTCCAGCGACATGATGCTCTACCCCCAGGGCGACGGCACATACCGCGCCAACGGCGACAAGTACTACATCGGCAACGGCAACAAGGCGGCCATGGTCTCCACCTTCGCCAAGATGGCCGACACCGGCGACTACGTTTTCTTCGTGGTCGACTCGCAGCACGAGAAATACGAGTGCGTGAAGAATGTAATCGAAAACCAGTCGTACGTGGCCGAATACCTGCTGCACGACTATCCAATCACCGAGGCTGAGATAACCGATAGGGGCCGCGATGCGTGGGACGCCTCCCTGAATACGATCAACGTCTGCAAGTTCAACCTGGGCTGGGGCTCAATCGGCATCGCAACGCACAGCTTTTACGAGGCCATGGAACACGCCGCCAACCGCAACCTCTACGGCATGTACGTGACCGATTTCCCGCACATCAAGCAGCTCTTCACCGACGCCTACTGCCGTCTTACGGCGATGAAACTCTTCGCGCTGCGCGCCACCGACTACATGCGCTCGGCAAACGCCACAGACAAGCGCTACCTCCTCTTCAATCCCATGGTGAAGATGAAGGTCACCACCCAGGGCGAAGAGGTCATCAACCTCCTCTGGGACATCATCGCCGCCAGGGGCTTCGAGAAGGACACCTATTTCCACATGGCCGCGCGCGACATCAGGGCGCTTCCGAAGCTCGAAGGCACGGTGCACGTGAACATGGCGCTCATCATCAAGTTCATGGCGAACTACTTCTTCAACCCGGGCCGGTTCCCCGAGGTGCCGCAGCGTCGCGACGCGAAGAACGACGACTTCCTCTTCGACCAGGGCCCCACGAAGGGACTGGGCAAGATCCAGTTCCACGATTACAACATCGCCTATAGCGGCGTGGACATCCCCAATGTCGGGGTCTTCAAGAATCAGATCGGGGTGCTGAAGGAGTTTCTGGCCGTGGCGACGCCATCCGAGGCTCAGAGCAAGGACATCGACTTTCTGCTCATCATCGGCGAGCTCTTTACGCTGGTGGCATACGGACAGCTCATCCTTGAAAACAAGAAGTTCTATATCGTGGAAGACGACCTCATCGACCAGATCTTCGATTTCATGGTGCGCGACTTCTCCAAGTTCGCCCTGCAACTGTATTCCAAGCCGTCGGCGAGCGACAAGCAGCAGGAAATCTGCCTGAAGATGATCATGAAGCCCGTCGTCAACGCCGCGCGTTTCGACAAAATCTGGAAGGAACACGTGTACGCGATGAAGGGACAGTATAAAATGAGCGACTGACGCGCTCCGCGGTGCGCCGCGGTTTCATCGCCGCGGCGTTCCGTCGCTCACCCCTCCGATGTCTTCCGCTGCCGCCGCCACCGCCCCGCCGCTGGCAAATATTAATTTGACATTGTTTTCGACGCGTCTACAATAAAGAATCCGGACGTACGGTTCGCGCCACCGGAACGCCGGAACAATCATCGAAACCCCGAGGACATTCGAATGCACGACCGGGAAGACTCGCCGGGGAGAACGCCCGAGTTGGAACAGATCCGCATTCTGATAGTAGAGGACGAAGCGCTCACCGCGGAGGACCTCAGGCACACCCTGACAGGCTTCGGCTACCAGATCAGCGGCGTCATCGGCTTGGGAGAGGAGGCGGTGCGTGCCGCCCGCGAAGACAACCCTTCCCTGGTGCTGATGGACATCATGCTGCAGGGCGAGATGGACGGTATTGAGGCCGCCCGCCTCATACAGGCCGAGTCCCGCGTTCCCGTCATCTTTCTGACCGCGTATTCCGACACCGAAACAATCGAAAAACTCAAATTCGCGGGCTCATACGGCTATATACTCAAGCCCTTCGAGCGACGCGAGCTTCTGGCGAATATCGGCATCGCACTCCACAAGCACCGTCTCGAAATGCGGGTGATGGAAAGCGAAGAGCGCTACCGCACGCTCTTCGAAAATTCCGTCGTAGGCATTTTCCAGATTACCGCCGCGGGCGGTCTGATTACGGCGAATTCCACGCTTGCGAATATGCTCTACTACGAGTCGGTCGATGAACTCGCGACGGCCGTCACGAACATCGGCACGCACCTTTTCGCCGAGGACAAAAAACGGCGCGAATTTCTGAAAAGACTGATCTACAACTCCTCGGTCGAAAATTACGAGACGGAGCTTCTGCGGCGCGATTCAAGCAGGATATGGGTTTCCATTACGGTGCGGGTGGTCGGCAAGGGAAAGCGCGAGCGTATATACGAAGGCATCGTGTTCGACATCTCCGGACGCAAGTCCGCGGAGCACAACCTCCACGAGCTCGAGCTCGGCCGGGCGGCCATTCTCCGGTCGGCGCTCGACGCGATCATCACCTTCAGCGGCGACGACGGCATGATCCTCGAGTTCAACCCGGCCGCTTCGATGATGTTCGGATACAGGCCGGAAGAGATCATCGGCGAGCATGCGGCGCAGCTTTTCAACCGGGCTCGCGACGAAGCCGGAGCCGATGAAGACCGGCGGGACTGGATCGAACATGCCACAGTCTTTTTCCTGAACCGGCGGGCGGAGACCGGCGCGTACCGCTCGGACGGGAGCGTATTTCCGGCCGAGCTCAGTCTGTCGCGGATCAACCGCGACGGCACCCCGATCTACGCCGGCTTCGTACGCGACATCACCGAACGGCTCGCCGCAGAAAAAGAAATGCGGAAACTCTCCATGGTCGTGGAACAGTCCAGCGACTGGATTGTCATCACCGACAGCACCGGCACCATCGAATACGCCAACGATACCGTTTGCGCGCTGACCGGCTTCTCCCGCGATGAGCTCATTGGCGGGACCCCTCGCCTGTGGAAATCCGGGGTACACGACGAGGTGTTCTACCGGGCCCTGTGGGAAACGGCGCTTTCGGGGCAAAATTACACCGCGCTGTTCACAAACAGAAAAAAAAGCGGCGAGCTCTTCCACCTCGACACGACAATCTCACCGATCAGGGACCCGGGGGGCGCCATCCTCCAATTGGTCGCAAGGGGCAGTGACGTCACCGAAAAGCTCGCCATGGAAGAGCGGCTCAATTTTCTTTCCTTTTATGACCTGCTCACGGAGCTCCCCAACCGCAATCTCTTCATCGACCGGCTGGGGCAGGCCATCGCGCGGGCCGAATACAAGGAACGCGTGGTGGCGGTGATACTGCTCGACATCGACCGCTTCAAGTTCCTCAATGATGTCTTAGGCATGAGCGCCGGTGACGAAATCCTCCGCGTGATGTCCAAAAGGATCGGCGCCGCCATACGCGAAGGTGACACCCTGGCGCGTTCAGGCAGCGACGAGTTCGCCCTCATCCTCGACGACATGGCGCACCGGGACGACCTCATTCTCATGACCGAGAAGCTCCGTAACATCATCTCCGAGCCCATGAGCATCAACGAAAAGGACATTGTCCTGACGGCGAGCATGGGGGTTTCGATATGCCCCGACGACAGCGACGACGCGCGTGTCCTTTTACAGAACGCCGACATCGCGATGGCTCGGGCGAAGAACCAGGGCAACACCTACCGGTTTTATACGACCGACCTCAACGAAAAGGCCTACGAGTTTCTAAACATGGAGGCACTGCTTAGAAACGCCATCGCTTCCGACGAGTTCGAGCTACATTATCAGCCCTATTTCTCAGCGTCGACCGAAGAAGTCGCCGGCATGGAATCCCTGCTCCGCTGGAACAGCGGCGAGCTCGGCTCGGTGCCGCCGGCCCGTTTCATTCCGGTGCTCGAGGAATCGGGGCTCATCCTCCGGGTGGGTTATATGGTGATGGAAAAGACGTGCCGCCAGATACGAGAGTGGCGCGACCGGGGCTGCCGTGATGTGCCTGTTGCGATAAACATTTCGCCGCTACAGTTCAGGCAGAAGGATTTTGCGGAGAGGCTGGTCGCCCTGGTCGGCGAGTGCGGCGTGAGCCCCTCGATGCTGACCCTCGAGATCACCGAGAGCACCTTCATGAGGGATCCGGAATTCACGCGGAAGACTCTCGAGGCCTTTCGCGAGGCCGGCTTTACGGTCTCGATAGATGACTTTGGAACCGGCTATTCCTCTCTCGGCTACCTCAAGCGATATCCGCTTGACACCCTTAAAATAGACATTTCGTTCACGAAGGATGTAGCCACCGACACGGACAGCCGCGCAATCGTTTCGGCGATCATTTTGATGGCGCACTCGCTCAATCTGCGCACAATCGCCGAGGGTATCGAAACGCGCGAGCAGCTCGAAATCCTCCGCGAACTGGGATGCGACCTCATCCAGGGGTACTATTACAGCAGACCGATCCCGCCCGCGGAACTTGAAAAGAAATATCTGTAAATATAACGCATAACGGCCTTATCGGAAAACGCGGGCACCGCCGATCCCCTCGGCGACATTGAAGGCGTGGTCGCCTGCCTTCTCGAAGCCCGCGAGCGTGTCGATGACGATGAGGCCGGAAGTCACGTCGCAAAGACACTGATTGGGGCATTTGATATGGCCCTTCTTTAAATCCCGGCGCAGCCCGGTGATACGCGACGTCGCCCGGTGCGAAAAATGCGCGTACCCGCCCCTTAACGAAAAGATGGCGGCGTATCTGAAAGCGAACCCCCGCCCCCAGCGCCACTCATATTCCGAATGGCGGTCCCTTATGTACGCGGGGATCTTTATGCGCTTCATCCCCGGCAAAAGCTTCGATGAAATCAAGGCGCCCTTTAGTCAGCCGCCGCGACGCGTCTTCATGAAAACTGCAAGCGCGTCGCGGATACCGCCGGCGAAACCGGCAACCGCGCGGGCGGCATCGATCGACTCGCGCGCCATCGAAAGATTTTCCTTGAACAGGGCGTTAATGCCGTTAACATTCACCAACACATCGTAGATCGCGATCTTCTGCTCGGTTGTGGCATCGTCGATCTCCTCGGACTTTCCGCTGATCATCTGCGCCTGTTGAGCCACGATCGAATTGAGCTGCGCCTGATCCTTGACGGTATTGGCCACTTTTTTGACGTCATCGCCGATCCGCTCGATCGTCTCCATGATTCCGCCGGCCGATTTCACCGCTTCCTGGATTGTAACGGTGTTCCCTTCGAGGATTTTTACCCGTCCCGCTATCATCTCGCCGATGTCGCGCGCGCTCGAGAAGGTGCGGTCGGCGAGCTTCGACACCTCGTCGGCCACCACGGCGAATCCCCGGCCCGCGTCGCCGGCCCGCGCCGCCTCGATCGCCGCGTTGAGCGAAAGCAGGTTGATGCGGTCGGAAATTTCGCCTATCACTTCAACCACTTCGTTGATCGCTCCCGAATCCTTCATTATCTGGAGCATGCCCTGCGAGGCCTCGTTGAGCCGCTCACGCCCCCGTTCTGCGTTTTCGGCGACCTCGTGAGTCGATGAGACCGCCTCCTCGATCCGCTGCGCCAGCGCCTCCGCCGTCTCCATGAGACTCCGTATGAGACCCACGAGCGTCTGCAGACCCTCCGCCTGATAGGCCGCATTATCGGCCACCGAGTTGATGCCGACGGCGACCTTCTCGACCGAGGCGGCGATATTGACGACCGACACGCTCTGCGATTTCGCGTTTTCGAACACTTTCGAAGCGGTTTCGGACAGGCTGCCCGCCGCGGTGGAGAGCCCTTCGGCGGCATGCGTCAGAGTGCTCATCATTGCATCGATGCGTTTCGAGAAATCATCACAGACCGCAAGCACCGGCACGTCTCCACGTCCCGCGGCTTCGGCATCCCCGCCCGCAATCCTTGCGAGGCGTACGGCCACCTCGCGCTCGCGCCCGAGCAGGCGGCCGATGATAATGAAGCCGAGAAGCCCCTGTGCGGCAATCAATCCAAGCGCGAGCGCGAGGACACCCGTCGTGCCGGCCCCAAGCCCGCCGACGCCGGCCAGAACGAGCGCCACGGCGCCGCCAAAAAACGACAAAAGCACGGGCAGCATCCGCAGTACCGAAATCCGTTTTCCAGTATTATCCGGCATTCCCTTCCTTATCTCACTTTTAGGAATAGACCTGTTGCAAATCTTTGTGATATCGTCCTTCCCCCCGCCTGCGGCGGGGGGGACCGGCTTAATTTCCCAGTTACGCCACGACTCTAATGATCGGCAACTGTCGTTTGATATAAAATCCGAAACACCGAAAAAAGTTCCGCCCGATGCCTTCATCTCCAGACCGAAAGGATCGCCCCCATCGCAAGAAATGATGCCAGCTGGTTCCCGGTATCGATGAGGTAAGCCTTGAATGATTTTCCGGCGAATCCCATTTCAAGCGCCATCACCGTCGCCACAAAACCCAGCCATATCCAGAAGGCCACGGCAAGCCCCCTCTGCAGAGACCGGGCGTCGAGGATATCCACGAAATGTGCCAGCACATACGACGCCGCAAGGGCCGAGACGGCGGCAATGGCCATCGCGCGCCCCTTGCCCTTCATGTCCTCGGGCCGCAGTCCGCTCTGCGCCATCCATATCTTACCGAAAATGAACGGCGAATACCAGACGGCCCCTATGGCCATACTCACGATCGCGGAGGCGAGTACCGCCAGGTGGTTGATGTCGGCTTCCAGCATGATTCCCCCTTTACATCGTATAATCGCGTGCCATTCTGTTTACCGCGAATCCCAGGCACGCAGACGCCTCCACTCGTTACGGTTATGCGGCAAAACTATTTCATTCGTAGGCGCGAAGCAGCTTAAAATAGAGCCAGCCGATCCGCGCCATCGCCCTGTACTTTACGAATATCTTTCCGATACCGTCCTCGAAGTGATCATACCTGATTTTATCCAGCCGCAGGCGCCAGAAATACGCGTGCATGAGTTCGAAATTATCGCGATAGGCCGATCCGGTGATGCCCTCCCGCCTCCAGTCGAAGACTGCGT
Source organism: Spirochaetota bacterium (assembly GCA_035477215.1). Taxonomy (NCBI): domain Bacteria; kingdom Pseudomonadati; phylum Spirochaetota; species Spirochaetota bacterium. The sequence goes on from DATIKU010000041.1 coordinate 26,535, forward strand.
TCATAGCTTTTTCGGCGGCCCCGTGGCGGCGCAGCAGTTCATCTTTCGGGACTCCGCCGGAGAGCCCCGCGTAGAGGCCCACCCTCGCGGCATCGAAGCTCAGCCAGGCCTTCATCAGCTCGAACGATTTTCGCTCCAGGCGCCACGCGAGCGGCAGTGCGCTGTCGCGGACGGATTCCATGTCCTCCTCCGCCCTCATTATAAGTGCGTAGATGTCCTTTACCCGCGCCGCCTTTTTCTCGAGTTCCGCCGGCGGTTCGAAGAATGGATCGCCCAGGTCGACCGGCGGCGAATCGAAGAGCCGGAGCATCGGCGTCTGTTCCTCGGCGAGCTTCATGGCCGGGCTGATCTCAAGCGCCAGGGCGAAGGCCTTCTCAAGCGACGAATAATACGACGTCATCGCCGCCGCGGCGTCTTTTCCGAACGTGGAGGCGCAAAAGTCCATGAGGAGCGAACCGGAATCCTCGTCGGCGTTCCACGCAAGGCGGGCGAAAATCCACGCGTTGGGCTGGGCGCTCACCCATTGAAAGCCTCCCGTCATGAGGGCCTGCACCGTATGGGCACCGGCCGCACGGTAGAAGGCAAGATCGCGCCGCATCACCACGGCAAGCGGGGGAAGCACCGATTTGAACAGTATCGCATCGAGGTAATACTCGAAGACGCGTGCCGGTTGTCCTCCCCGTGCACGGAAATAATTTACCTGGGCCTCGAAACCTTTTGTATAGCGCGGCGCGTTTACCCCGCAGGCATCGACCGAAAGCGCGTGCGCATAGCACCGCTTGCGGGGGGCCCAGAGCATGCAGATATTCGGAAGCGGCTTCACCTTCCGGGGGACCTCCTCCGTATCGTAATATGAAAGAAATGAAAGCTGTGCGCGCGGATTCACCTTCTGCAATACGGCGGCGACGGCGTTGACGGCCAGCAGCGCCTGTTCGGACGGCGTGTAGCGCGCGCAATTCGGGCACGAGCACCAGCCGCCGCCGAGTATGTCGTCGGGCCAGGCATGGAAGATGTCCGCATACGGATGTTCGCAGAAGTATTCCTTCGCGTTCCGCTGAATAACGGCAAGGGCCTCCAGGCTTGAGGGGCACAGGTTGAAATCGGCCGTACGCTCCCCGCCGGCCATCCTGAACATGCCGGGGCTTTTTTTAAAAAGCTCCCGCGGGAGGAAGGATGCCAGACGGTGCCCTCCGTACTCAATCATCATCCCCCGGTCTTTCATCAACTCGAGCGCGGCGTCGCGTTTTTTCTCCCACTGTTTTTCCGGGGCGGCACCGAACGCGAGCGCCTCGGTGGTGACGTGAACGAATACGGTATTCATGCGGTTGCGCGCGGCCCAGACGGTCCACCCGTCCGCGTCGGACAAAAAGGCCGCGTGACCGATGACGAGGCAGCGCCCCTTGAACGAGGGGGCCTGGCGTGAGAACGACCGCGCAAGCGTGAGCGAGGTCCCGGAAGGCAGGCGTTCGCCGCGAATCCCCGGCTCGACCCACCGGCAACCCAGCGCCTCGAGGAAATCGTACACGCCGTACAGGAGGCCCCTTGCCCCGTCGCCACTTATCTCCACGCGATCGGCCGCGGCGCGCCAGCGGAAGGCATCCCCGTCCCTGCCGTGCGACAAAACGACGGCCGGACCTCCGCGGTCGCCCGACGAAATAACAGGAAACCGTTTTCGCGTAATACGCCCGAGCGCCTGGGCGAGCTCCGCCGCGGCGCAGCGCGCGACCCGGTCGTGCGACGGGGCGACGATGCGCCAGTCGCCCGTCAGATCCAGCCGGACGCCCGCCGCACCGGCCTGCCGCACCACGGACGGCGCCGCATCCTCAGCGATCACCGGACCCGTCCCCGAAAGCAGCGCAAACAGCGCCGCCGCCGCGATTTGCCGTATGTGCCATCCGGACATTCCTCACCTCGTTGATATGCGCGACCGCCGGAAAATCGAATAACCACCCGGAGAAACGACATAATCCCCGTCGGCATACGGGCGCCCTCCCGCGCGCGCGGCCGGCCTATTCGCGCGAAGACCCACCGATCCCTAAACCGGCATCCATCCCCGGAAAAGCCGTCACTCTTTACAATGTGCGGGGGATCGACGATATGCAAGCACAGTTTAAACATCAGGGCAATTAAAAAAACGGGGACGGATCATCCGAACGCGCGAACGAGCGCGTCCACCAGGCCGTCGATGGTGTACTCCGACGCCTCAATGTCCACGTTATGTCCCGCATCGCGGACCGCACCGGATGTGATCGGCCCTATGCTCGCGTGCACCGCGCGTGATTCTTTTACCATTGCGAAATAATTCCTCGCCGTCGACGAGCTCGTAAAGGTGACGACATCGGCGGTGCTCAACTTCTCGAGGATGTCCCCGGCCGGCGGCTCCGGACGCACCGTGTCGTACACGGCGATCCTTCGCACCTCTGCGCCGAGGGCGGAAAGGCCGTCCCTCAGCGCGTCGCGCGCCTCCTCGGCGCAGGGCAGAAGCACCCGCGCCCCCGAAACGCCCGCCTCACCCATCGCCGACACGACCGCTTCGGCGATATATTCGGCGGGAACGAGGTCCGGGCGGACCGAATGCCGCTCTATCTCGCGCGCGGTCGCCGGCCCGATGGCCGCAATCCGCGCCGCGTGGAGGCAGCGCGCGTCTTTTCCCAGCTCGGACAGTCGATCGAAAAATATTTTAACCGCGTTCTGCGAGGTAAAGACGATCCAGTCGAAGGAGTCGATCGAGCCGATGGCGGCGTCGAGGTGCTCCATGTCGGCCTTCGGCAGTATACGGATCGTCGAAAATTCCATAACGTCCGCGCCCAGCTCGGTGAGCTTTCGGGAGAACGCCGAGGCCTGCTCGCGGGTTCGCGTCACCACGATCTTTTTCCCGAACAGCGGGAGCGCATCGAACCAGCGCAGCCGCTCGCGGAGCTCCACCACGCCGCCCACCACTATGATCGCCGGCGGTTTCAGCCGCTCCCGCTCCACGGCATCGGCTATGGTCGCGAGCGTGCCTGTCGCGACGCGCTGGCGCGGCGTCGTCCCCCAGCTCACCGCCGCCGCCGGCGTGTCTTCAGGGAATCCCCTTTCGCCGGCAAGCGTCGCGGCAATGCGGGCCAGGTTCTTCATCCCCATCAAAAAGACGAACGTCTTGTCCGGATCGTAATCGGGATAATTGATGTCCTCGTCCACGGAGGCGTCGTCGCGCCGGTGGCCGGTGATCACCTCGAACGCGTTCGCGTGGTCCCGGTGCGTGACAGGTATACCCGCGTAAGCGGGGGCCGAATAGAACGACGATACGCCGGGGATGATGGAAAAGCGAATGCCCGCCTTCACAAGCTCCTCGGCCTCTTCGCCGCCACGACCGAAGATAAAGGGATCACCCCCCTTGAGGCGCACCACTGTCTTTCCCTCGGAGGCCTTCCTCACGAGGAGATCATTTATCTCCTCCTGCGAGAGGGCGTGGTCTCCCCCCTGCTTGCCGACATATATTTTTTCGCAGTCAAGCCCGTTTACAATCGCCGGGCTCGCCAGGTAGTCATAGATTACGCAGTCCGCCCGCTCGAGCGCACCGAGCGCCTTCAGCGTCAGGAGATCCGGGTCGCCCGGGCCCGCGCCCGCCAGATACACCATGCCCTTTTTCATAGCAGGCCGTCGGCCCCCTCCTGTTTGAGTAACTCCGCGAGCCTTTCCCCTATCAGGGCGGGATCGCCGCCGTCGACCGACCTCCTGATCAACCGCGTACCATCGATCGAGGCGACAAGGCCCGTCAGATGCAGCACGTCGCCGGACCGGTAGGCGAGCGCCCCCAGCGGCACATGGCAGCCGCCGCCGAAATGTTCGAGGAAGCGCCGCTCCGCCGTGACGGAATCCTCGGTCGCGTGGTCGTTCAGGCCGCGCATCACACGGTATAAATCGTGATCGTCCTCGCGCACCTGTACGGCAAGCGCGCCCTGCGCGGGCGCCGGAAGAAAATAGCTGTACGGCAGGGTAAACTCGACAAGTCCGAAGGTATCGATCTCGAGGCGCGCCAGTCCCGCCCTGGCCAGCACGATCGCATCGAATCTCCCCTCGCGAAGCCGCCGGATGCGGGTCGTGACGTTTCCCCGAAGCGGCCTGATCTCGAGGGACGGCAGTATGTTGCGAAGCTGCGCGGCACGGCGCAGGGAACTGGTCCCCACCACCGCGCCGTTGGAAAGCGGGAGAACATTCCCCTCCAGATAGCGTTCCGCGCGCACCAGGAGCACGTCCGAGGGGTCTTCCCGCCGGATGACCGCGGCGATGGCGAGCCCCGGCGTGTGCTCCGTCGGCAGGTCCTTCATCGAGTGAACGGCCGCGTCCACCCCGCCGGAGAGGAGCGCATCCTCGATCTCCCTGGTGAAAAAGCCCTTTCCTTCCATTTTATCGAAGGAGATATTCTGGATACGGTCTCCCTTCGTCTTTATCACGATAATCCGCGAGCGTTCTTTTCCAACCAGTTCGGCCACGTGATTGGCCTGCCAGAGCGCGAGCTCGCTTCCACGCGTTCCAATCCGTATCATGTTTCGTTCGTCCGGCTTTTTTTGCATACCGCACCCTATGCGGCGACGCCCCGCTTGTCAAGTGCTTATGAACGGTCTGCCGGCCCAAATAGTAATTGCAAAAGAGGCCGTCATTATACATGTTTGATACAAGCCATCCCGCCCCTGCGAGGTTGGATGGCGCAATGGAGGCACGAGCGTATCATGGACCACATTCGAGTCTGGAGCGAGGTCGACCTCGCCGAGATACAGAGCCATATCATCACCGTCGACGACAAGTTCGGCTTCTGCCCGGGCTGCAGAGAGATGGGCATAAGGCTCGAGGGATTGAAAAAATGCCCCAAATGCGACAGGGAATTCAAGTATGTCACCGCCCACGAATCCAGGGGGGCGAAGGGCTTCGAGATGGTCGGCCGCATACGGAAGAAACTGCCACATCTCGTTTTCGTCGACTATGACGACTACGAGCGTATCAGCGGGAAGAAAAAGGCCGAGAGCCTGTTTAACGTATGAAGCCCGAATATTCTTCTTGACGTAAAGGGCTCGAGGGTGCACAAAAAGGCGTGCTTTCGACGCGGAATGACATAGCCCGTGCCGTACCCAGGTGGCTTGCCGTCTGCTGCGCGGTCGTCGTTTTTCTTTTTCCGGCGGGCGCGCGCGCGCAGCAGTATCTCGGCGTGGGGTTTCACGTGGGCGCGCACCACGATGTCGGCAACATGTCATCCTACAATTCGAAATTCGAGGTCGAACCGCAGACGAGCTATATTCTGGGCGTTTCGTTCAAGGCGAACCTTGACTTCCTGTTTCTTCGCACCGGCGTCGACATAGCCTTCCCACTGATCGAAGGCGACGTGATCGAAAACTATGACGCGACCGATCCGATCGAGAAATACTCCATCAGCTATACTGGCCTGCCCCTCTTTGTCGGAGTCAATTTTCCGGTATTCGACATCGGCGAGTTCTATCTCGGCGGCGGCATCGCGTATTTTCTCGCCACGGGCACCGTTACGCACGGCGGCACCGAGGATGACATCTCCGCCTCGGCGCTCGGCTTCGGATTCATCGCCGGCATGCAGCTGCGCCTTACGGCGTCTATGCGGCTCTACATGGAATGGGAGTACCTTGACGCGCGCTCCGGGGCATCCATGAACACCGTAACCGGACCGCATGCCTGGGACAACCTGTACATCGACTTTACGGGACACCGCATTCTCCTGGGGATCATGTATTATGCCATGTAACCGAATGGACATCCTGCGCGCGGCGCTCCTTGTAGTCCTTGCCCTGGCGGCCGGACCGCTGCGTGCAGCGACGAGCTTCTCGGTCGGCGTGCAGGCGGGCTTCATGCCCTCCCTCGGCGGCAACCTGCATTCCTCCACGCACGAATCGATCGGGGTGTACAACGGCATCGACGGCATTAACAAAACGCTCGACGGCTATGATACCGGCACCATCGACCGGCTCCTGGGCGCGAGCGGTGGAATCGTACTCAAGGCGACCCTTTTCGACTATTTCCTCGTGCGCCTGGGCGGCAGTTTCACCATGGATGTGCGGGGCGGCAAGGGAACAACTGTTTATGATAACGCGGGCGCACCCGCGCTCCTCGACTGCACGTACTCAATGCATGTAATAGACGCGCCGCTCACCGTGGGGCTTGCCGTCCCGTTCTGGAAGGATGTACGCATTGCCTTCAGCGTCGGCGCCGCCTTCGCCTACGGGAACTACAAGAATTCGTTCAGGCCGGAATCGGGTGGCGACGCCAAGGGGAAGTTCCGGGGATACGGGTTTCCGCTCGTGCTCCTTGTCGAGGGCGATTATTTCCTGAACGAGAGAGTATCCATCACCGCGTCGCTCGCCCATTACCGGGGTTCGACCGATATACGTAAAGATCGGCACCGTACCGACGGCGACATCGACTACGCCCGGATCGATTTTACCGGGTACCGTTTCGGCATGGGAGCGAGCCGGCATTTTTATTCGCGATAGACGGCGCATCATGCGGCATCCGAAGGCCGCAATAATGAATAGAAGTTGCGACGATACGCACGCGGCATTATGAATACGACAAGAAAGATCATCCTGCATACCCTTCTCATTGCGGCGATCGCGGCGGTGCCCGGCGGCGCGTACGCCATCGGCGAATTCGGCATCGGCTTCAACCTGGGCCTCACCTATGCGCCCAATAACACTGATGATATAATCGCCCGCTATAACGGCGAAATGATGACGACCGCGGGCGCCGATGTCAATCAGCTCAACACTCCGTATGTGCCGGTGGTGGGTATCAACCTTCGGTACCAGTTCAACTATCTGCTCTTCCGTATCGGATGCCACCTCGCCACTCCAGTCGTGCCGACGAAGGGAAGCATCACCGTCGGCGGTAATAAAAACACCATACGAATCTCGGCCTTCCAGAATTCCATCCCGGCCACGATCGGACTCCTCATGCCGGTAAAAAAGCGCACCTATTTTTACATCGGAGGCGGCGGGACCCTGCACCAGGCATATATAAAGATCAGCCAGTCCGCACCAGACGCGGCCGGCATCGACATAGGGGACGACAACCGCAAGGACAGCTACTTCAAGACCTTTGTCGGTTACCACCTCCTTCTCGGCGCGGAGGTCCCGCTTTCGGAAAAGGTGACGATGACCACCGAGTGGATACACCAGGAAGGCCGCTCATACCCCATCAACAACCACGGAACGGACTCCGCCGGAAATCCCACGAGTTCCCCCAAAAAGGCCATCAGCGTAAAGGGCGACGTACTCCTCTTCGGCGTAAGTTATTATATCCAGATATGAACCCACCGGTGCGAGGGAACCAGAAGTGAAGGCCGTCGTTATTCGCAGGAGCGGGAAGTTCATTGTCGCCGCGCTCGGCTGCGCGATTCTTGTTCTCGCCGCCGTCGCGGGCGGCCTGCTTACGGGCGGGTATGACAGGACGGCAACCATACTCAACGATGAGCTTGTCCGCGGTCTTCCCGTCGCGCGCCCCCTGCGGGTACTGGTGCCGGCCGGCGCGCTCTACGCGCCGGCGATCGTCGCAAACGCAGGCACGGGCCTGCACGATGAAAGCCTTTTCGGCAAAAACCACGGCGTTTCGGTGGTGCTCGAGGTGGAGGAGGATTTCGACGTCTGTCTGAAGCGCCTCGTCTCAGGCGGAGCCGATATCGTCTGGGCGGGCGCGGACTCCTTCGCCCGGGCTTACCCCCGCATGCGTTCAGTCAATCCGGTCGCCTTCCTCCTGTGCGGCTATTCGCGCGGTGACGACCTGCTCGTCGCCCGCAAGGCCCCGTCGTCACCCGACGACTACCGGGGCGCAACCATTGCCTGCGCGGCCAACACGCCTTCGCACTTCATGGCGCTGTACCTTCTGTCGCTCTCGGGCGTAAAGCCATCGGAGGTCGACTGGTCTTTCACGCGCACACCGGTTGACGCGGTGCGTCTTTTCGCGCGGGGAAGGGCCGACTTTTGCGCCGCCCCCCGTTACGCGCTGGCTCCGGCAATTGACGGCAAAACGGAAATAACCATGGTCTCGTCCACGGGCGAGGCGGCAAGGCTTGTTGCGGGACTGTTCATCGCCCGTGAGTCCACTCTCCTCTTCCGGCGCGACCAGGTAGGCAAATTCATCATGGGCTGGTTCGACGGCCTCGCGTCGCTGCTGCGCGATACGGAGGCGTCCGCCGCGCTGCTTGCCCGTGAACTCGGCACGGACGCGGTAGAAGCGCGCGCCGAGATCGGGCGTTACGCGTTTGCCGGTTACGCCGAGAACCGCATGTTCTTCCTGATCGACGATTCGGAGTGGGGGGGCTTCCCGCACCTCTTCGACACGGCATATACCCTGCACCACGGCGATGCCGCCGAGGGCCCGGCGATCTCCGGCTTCGCGCGCAACACCGATCTCCTTGTCGCGCTCGAAGGCGATCTTAAAATGTTCTCCGCACCAGGGCGTGATAAACCTGCCGCGCCCGTTCCGGGCGGGACGGCGCTCCCGGGAAGGCATTCGTTCTATTTTCCGGAAAACCGTTCCGTTCCCGGTTTCGCCTCCAGGGGACGCCTGGCCCGATTCGCCAGGGACGCCCATGTTTTCCCGGGCTGCGCGATCGCGCTCTACGGCGGCGAAGATACCGGCGAGGAAAGATGGCGAAACCTTTCCGCTCAGCGGGTGCGTGAAGTGGCCCGCCTCCTCGTCTCCGAACACCGCATACCGGTCTCGCGGATCATACTACCGAATGACCGCGGCATCGGCGCAGGCGGGAAAGAAGAGACCGCGCGGAGGGTCGACGCCTTTCTCGTGGCCCCGCTGCGGGAACGGTAAAAGATGCCGGTCGCTTTCGGCCCGTGGGCCTGGTTCGCAGTCGCGCTCCTTGGCGCCGTATGGGGGAGCTTTTCGCATACGCTCGCTCTCCGTATCGCCGGCGGAGACTTCGCCGGCAGCCCGCTCGGTGCGCTCGTCTCCCGCTCGCGCTGTCCCGCCTGCACCGAACCCATCCCGGCCATCGCGCTCGTTCCGCTGGCCGGGTACGCGTTCGCGCGCGGCAGGTGTATGCACTGCGGCGCCTCCATATCCCCGCTCTATCCGCTTTCCGAGCTGTTCCACGCGGCGCTCCTTGTGTTCGTCGTGCGCCATTTCGGACCCGGCGCGTATTCGGCGGTCGTCTTCATCGCCCTTTCCGCGAGCGCGACGATCTCGTTAGTCGACATCAAAACGCTCACCATACCCGGGGCGCTTGTCGTCGCAATCGCCCTTCTCGCTTTCTACCCCGCGATCGCCTTCGGACCCATCGTCGATCATCTCATCGGCGCGGCCGGGATGTTCGGTTTTTTTGCGATAATACTGCTCGCTTTCCCGGGCGGTTTCGGCGGCGGTGATTTAAAGTTCGCTTCCGCCATCGGGCTTTTCTGCGGATGGGAGCTGTCAATCGTTGCGGTCGAGGTGGCGCTTATTACCGGCGCGGTCGCGGGTGCGGCATACGCCCTTATAACGCGAAGGGGCCTGAGGATCCGTTTCCCCTTTGCCCCGTTTCTCGCGCTTGGTTTCGGCGTTGCCGTGCTCTACGGCAGGGAGATCATTCTGCTGTATAAAAGCCTTGTGTGGTGAAAAGCGGGAAACGGAGCCTGACCGGCCCGCACCCCGTATAAGCCGTTTCCGGGATCGTTACCAGTTAAATCGACGATGGCTTACCCCCATGCGAATGCGTACATCAGAAGAACTCCCCTATTCCCCTACCGGCGGGTTTCTCGATCACTCCCTTTTCCGTGATGATCGCCGTGATGTTCGCCGCGGGCGTTACGTCGAACGCGGGGTTCTTGATGAACACCCCCTCGGGCGCAACCTGGATTCCCGCGAAATACGCGACCTCGTCGACCGCGCGCTCCTCAATAGGAATCGCGTTTCCGTCCGGAGTCGCCGGGTCTAGCGTCGAAAGAGGCGCCGCCACGTAGAACGGGATGCCGTGTTCGCGGGCCAGCACGGAATGGGTGTAGGTGCCGATCTTGTTAGCGGTATCGCCGTTGGCCGCCACGCGGTCGGCGCCGACGACGACCTTTTTCACCACGCCCGCGCGCATGAAATATCCCGCCATGTTGTCGGTTATCAGGGTCACCCGTATGTCATCTTTCAACAGCTCCCAGGCGGTAAGGCGCGCTCCCTGCAGGTAGGGACGCGTTTCGCAGGCGTACACCTCAATTCGCTTGCCCTCCTCAACCGCCGCGCGGATGACGCCAAGCGCGGTACCATAGCCCCCGGTGGCGAGCGCCCCGGCATTGCAGTGCGTCATCACGACGTCGCCGTCATCAAGATAGCGCGCGCCGTTCTTTCCGATCAGCCTGTTGATCTTCACGTCCTCTTCAAGGAGCCTGACCGCTTCGGCCTCCAGGATTTGCCTGATCTCTCCGATATCGTTTTTTCCCTCGATGATGCCGCGCATCCGGTCGATGGCCCAGAAGAGATTGACCGCGGTGGGTCGCGTTTTCCCGAAAACCGTAAAGACGCCCTCCATCCCCTTTTTAAAGGACGCGATGTCGGACACTTCCATTTTCTTCGCGGCCAGGGCTATTCCCATGCCGGCCGCGATGCCGATCGCAGGCGCCCCGCGGATAACCATGTCGGTGATCGCCTCGGCGACGTCGTGGTAATTCGGGTAGGTGCGGTACGCCTCTTCCATCGGGAGCAGCCGCTGATCGAGCATCGAAACGGAATCGCCATTCCACTTTATCGTATAATACATATCGCTTCTCCTTCAAGCTCCGTTGTTTCGCGCGATCCTGTACTTTCTCATCCGGATACGGTTTCCCTTCGCGTTCCATTCAACCTCGTCCATATGTATCCGGATGATGAGCAGCCCTCTTCCGCTGTCCTTGAAGAAATTCTCCGGGTCGCGCGGGTCGGGAAGGTCGCGGTAGTTGAATCCCGGGCCCTCGTCCTCGATTCCGTATTCAACGTATTCCGGGGTAAGATCGTAGTCCACCAGAACCGTCCGGGCGCCAAGGGCGGGATCGCCCTTCCTGCGCTCGACCTCCTCGTTGAACCCCTTGACGCCCGCCTCTTCCCTGAGGCGCGAGGGGATTTCGAGATTGCCATGGAACATGGCGTTCGACAGCGCCTCGCGGAGCGCCAGCGCGAGGTTCTCGGCGGTGGTATGGTTGCACATGCCTGCAGGCGCCAGGTTTTTGGTCAGGATATAAGATATGACATTGCACAGCGTGGCGTCGATGGGTATTCTGTAACAGCTCTTTTCCCGAAGAAGGTATTTTGCCGAGCTGCCGACAAGCTTCTGTTCCTGCTTGCGCCGCAATATTCCGCGCACGGCGGACGCCACCTCGTTGATGTCGAAGGGTTTGCGGATGAAATCGCAGGCACCGTAGCGCAGGGCCCTTATGGCGTCCTCGATATTGCCCTGGCCGGTGATGACGAGCACGGGGATTGGGTTCTCGAGCGCGTTGATGTGGCGCAACAGCTCGATACCGTCCATCTTCTTGAGCTTGACGTCGGTTATGATGAGATCCACCTCTCTATCCTCGTTTTTCAAGAGGTAGATCATGTCTTCCGCGCGCTCGAGCGAGATGACGTTATATCCCATTCTCGAGAGCTTTTTCTGAAGGGTGTAGCGGATCACCTCGTCGTCGTCGATGATGACAACCGATCGCGGGACGCCGGTTTCCATCAGGATTCGATTTCCTTGTCGTACTTGCCGGAGAGGATGTGCCCCATCTTCTCTTTTTTGGTTCTCAGATAACTGAGGTTCTCTTTGACCGGCGGTATTTCGAGCGGGACGCGCCCGACTATCTCGAGCCCGTATCCCTCGAGGCCGATGACCTTTTTCGGATTATTGGTGATGAGGCGGATGGTGTGCAGACCCAGGTCAACCAGAATCTGCGCGCCTATGCCGTAATCCCGGAGGTCGGCGGGGAAGCCCAGTTTGATGTTCGCCTCGACGGTATCGAGCCCCTGCTCCTGCAGGTGGTACGCCTTGAGCTTGTTCCCCAGGCCTATACCGCGGCCCTCCTGGCGCATGTAGAGCACCACGCCCACGCCCTCGGCATTCACCATCTCGAGCGCGCGGTGGAGCTGAGACCCGCAGTCGCACCGGAGCGAGCCGAAGACGTCGCCGGTAAGGCACTCGGAATGCACGCGTATCAGCACGTTCTCGCGTCCGGTCACGTCGCCCTTTACCATGGCCACATGCGTGGCGCTGTCTACGTCAGTTTCGTAAGCGAAGATTTTAAAGTCGCCGAAATCGGTGGGAAGCTGCGCCTCCGAAACGCGCCTGACCAGGCGCTCCTTGTGCTGCCTGTACTTGATGAGGTCGGCAATGGTGGCTATCTTGAGTGCGTGTTTTTCGGCGAATATATCGAGGTCGGGGCGGCGCGCCATGCTTCCGTCGTCGTTCAGGATTTCGCAGATAACCGCGGCGGACTTGAGCCCTGCCAGACGGGCCAGATCGAGCGATCCCTCGGAATGGCCGGCCCGGACGAGCACCCCGCCTTTCTTGGCCGCCAGTGGAAAGATATGGCCGGGCCGGTTCAGATCGTCGGGCCCGGACATTTCGTCCATGAGTACGCTTATGGTGCGCGCCCGGTCGAAGGCCGAAATGCCGGTCGTGGTCCCTTCTTTCGCGTCGACCGACACGGTGAACGCCGTGCAAAACTTGTCGGAGTTCTCGGGCACCATGAGCGAAATGCCCAGCGCCTCCAGCCGCTCCAGCGTCATAGACACACAGACGAGCCCCCTGCCGTAGGTCGCCATGAAGTTGATGATTTCGGGCGTACATAACTCGGCCGCCACCACAAGGTCGCCCTCGTTTTCGCGGTCCTCGTTGTCGACCAGGATGATCATCCGTCCGCTGCGGATTTCTTCGATGGCTTCACTGATTGTGCAGGTATTCATGTAGCGGCTCCCGGAGGTATCGGCTTTCCCGATTGATGGGTGCATTAAAGGAAGCACCCCGGTGATAGTCAAGATTTTTATGCCCGCTTTTACTTGACAGATTCCCGGCGAGCGAGGCTAATGATGGCATGGATCGGCCTCGCACCACACGCGCGCGATACGCCGGCCCCCGGGCGGCTTTCAGGGTCGTCTGCCTCGCGCTGGCCCTGGTATTCGCCGGCGCCTGCGCGCGTCCGGTAGTGGAACGGGAGGCCGACGATATAACCTTCGCGCTTACGGGAAACACCCTGCCCGAATCACCCTACGGAAAGATGAGTCCCCGCGTCGCTGACGCGTTCGCACGCATCAACAACGACAATCCGGTTTTCACCGTGCACCTGGGCAACATCGTATACGGCGGGAAGCAGTGGATGGGCATAAAGGAAAGCGACGTCGCCCGCCAGTATCGCGAGTTCGTCGCCGCCTGCCGCGCCTTACGCTCCATTGTCTACACCGTAAAGGGCGACATGGACACCTATAACGACACCGCCGACCTCTACCGCAAACACCTCCGGCGCGCGCCCTATTACTCGTTCAACTACGGCAACGTCCATTTTATCGTACTCGATACGACCGACCCCATACCCGGAGCCATAAGCCCCGGCCAGCGCTCCTGGCTCGAGGCCGATCTGGAGCGGTATCGCCACGCCCCGGCTATTTTCGTCTTCTCGCACCACTCAATGCTTCCGCCGAAACACGAGGCTTCCACGCCGGTGCAGGGGGCCGCGGAAATACTGTCGCTCTTCGCGAAGTATCCCGTAAAAGCGGTATTCTCCGGGCAGCCGGCACTCGCCCACACGGCGCGAAGCGGCGATATACTCTGCATAACGGCGGGAAGCGGCGGATTCAACCGCGAGGACCAGTTCCGCAAAAAGAACCAGTACTACATGGTCTATTTCATCGCGGGCAGTGTGCGGATTTCGAAACGACAGGCCAATTAAGACCATTGGCGGCGCCTCAACGCCGCCGGGAGGATGATATGCAGCGTGAAATATGCTACGATAAACTGGAACATTTTCTGGAAAATATAAAACTCCTCGGCATAACGAAACTCGCCTTCGCCGAAACGAGGGAGAAACGCCCCATGCAGGTTGGGCCCGAACTTCTTCAAGTTGTCGACATCGCCCTGCTCGAAATACTCGCCTATAACAGACCGACCATATACAAGTGTAAACTGTTTGATGCGGACTTCGACGGTATCCACGACCGGCTCGTCGCCGAAGGCTTCGAGATAGCCCGGCGCAGCAGAAATATCACATGAAAAACGCCCTTAAAACCCCCGGAAAAACCGGAACCGTAAAAGATCAGGACCATCGCAAAGCGCTCCCCATCCTGAGCATAGACACGCTCAACGTCCATTTCGACCTGCGGGGAGGACGGCTCCTCGCGGTGAGGGACCTCTCCTTTTCGCTCGGGGAGGGCCGGACCATGGGACTTGTCGGCGAGTCCGGCTGCGGGAAGTCCGTCACCGCCCATTCGGTCCTGCGCCTGATACGCCCTCCGGGCGTTATCGCGTCCGGGCGCATTGAATACGATGGGCGGGATGTACTCGCGCTGCCCGAGGAGGATATGACGGCCATTCGGGGCCGGGAGATCGCCATGATCTTCCAGGAACCCATGACATCCCTTAACCCGGTGCTCACGGTGGGCTACCAGATCGCAGAACCGCTGCGCATACATCTGGGCATGTCCGATACCCAGGCGCGGGAAAGGGCCGTCGATCTGCTCGAGAGCGTCGGAATCGGCGACCCTGCCCGGCGCTATGCGGCATATCCGCACGAGCTTTCAGGCGGCATGCGCCAGCGCGTGATGATCGCGATGTCGCTCTCCACATCCCCGTCAGTCCTCATCGCCGACGAGCCCACAACGGCGCTCGACGTGACCATCCAGGCCCAGATACTCGACCTGCTGCTCGGCCTCCAGCGGGAGCGGAGGATGTCGCTCCTGCTGATCACCCACGACCTCGGCGTCGTCGCGAACATCGCCGACGACGTCGCGATCATGTACGCCGGCGAGATTGTCGAGTCCGGCGCGGTGAAGCGATTGTTCGAATCCCCCCTCCACCCTTACACGATAGGCCTGTTCGAGGCCATCCCGCGCATCGGCAAACGCGTGCGGCGCCTGGCCACCATCCCGGGCATGGTGCCGACCTTCTCAGAGCAGCCGAGAGGGTGTGCGTTCCATCCCCGCTGCTACAACGCGGCCGACGAATGTCTCCGCGCCCCCATCCCGCTCGTCCAGCGCAAAGGACATGCCGTGCGCTGCATTAGAGTCTGATCCTCACAGCCGACACCATCACCTCCGCGCATAACGTTTTACGATAAGAACCGACACCATGCCGAACTTTCATGCGCGGCACGAAAGCCGGCATACCCTGTTAAATTGAGATCCCCCGCGCATTATAATGCTTGACATATAGTTGATACCTAAATATTTGAGATATCAACTATAAACCGGGGGGCTGAACAATGGAAGACCGGCTGCTCTATCTTCTCTCGCGCGCCCAGCACAGGCTGAAAAACCACCTCAAACGGGAATTCGCGTCTGCGGGCGTGGGCGTCTCACCCGCCCAGATGGGCATACTCTTTCTGCTGAAGCAGCGCGACGCGCGGCCGATGAACGAGCTGGGCCGCATGCTTGACATCGACAATTCCGCAATAACCGGACTGGTCGACCGCATGGAGCGCCAGGGTCTCGTGCGGCGCACGCCGAATCCGGAAGACCGGCGCCAGTCGCCGATCGCCATAACCAGACAGGGAATGGACGAGGCCGCCAGGGCGGCGAAAGTCGCAAGGAAGACCAACGAGGCGATCAGGGAGGGCTTCAGCCCGGAGGATGTAGCGGTATTCGTGCGAATACTCTCCGCCTTCTTCGACAAATTCAGATAGACGCACGCGGCGACCAGAACGAATGGAGGAAAATAAATCATGAGCAGCTCACTGTCCCTGTACGACCGTTTCGCGAGGCTGCCTCTCGGAAAATCACTTTTTTCACGGCTCGTATGTTTCAAGGCGCCCTACTTCGGCACGATCAGTCCGCGCTTCGCGGAGCTTCGGCCGGGGTACGGCGAGATACGAATGAGGAAACGCCGCCGCGTGCAGAACCATCTCGGCACGGTGCACGCGCTCGCCATGGGCAACCTTTGCGAACTCGCCGCCGGCATGACGCTCGATGTCACCCTTCCGCCGAAGATGCGCTGGATTCCGCGGAGCATGAACATCGAGTACCTCAAGCTCGCGCGCGCCGACCTCACCGCCCGCTGTTCGATCGGGACCGAAGGCCTTGACGTAAAGAAAGACTTCCCGGTTATCGTCAGTGTTACCGACACTGCCGGGACCGAGGTCGTTCGCGCGACGATCACCATGTATATCTCGCCGAGGGAGTGACTATACGTCGTAGTGCCGCTGAAGGTTCTTGTACGATAGCGCTTCGAGAAGATGGCTTTTAGTTACGGAAAGGCTCGCGGAGAGGTCCGCGATGGTGCGCGCGACCTTGAGCACCCTGAAGAACGAGCGCGCCGAGAGGTTCATAGTCTTTACCGCCGATTCGAAAATCCTTTCGCTTTGGGCGTCGATGGCGCAGTGTTCCTTTATTTCATCATTGGTCATGCGCGAATTGTAGACGGTCCGCCCGCCGGCGAAGCGGCCGCGCTGAATCTCCCGCGCGCGGTCGACGCGCTCGCGGATGGCGGCCGAAGGCTCGCCTCGTCCGTCATCGAGCAGGTCGCGGCAGGGGACCCGGGGAACCAGCACCTCGATGTCGATGCGGTCCAGGATGGGGCCCGCGATCTTCTTGAAATAGCCCTCCACCCGCAGCGGAGAGCATTTACACGAGATCTCCGGATCGAAGAGGTACCCGCACTGGCAGGGATTGCTCGCGGCGACCAGCATGAAGTCGGCCGGATAGGTGGCGCTCCCCGAAGCGCGCGAAACGGTGATCTCGCAATCCTCGAGTGGCTGCCGGAGCGCCTGCAGCACGTTGCCGGGGAACTCGGCGAACTCGTCGAGGAACAGGACCCCGTTGTGCGCCAGCGAGACCTCACCCACCGAAGGCAGGCGCCCCCCTCCCACCAGCGCGACATCGGAGGCCGTGTGGTGCGGCGAGCGAAATGGCGGCGAGAGGATGAGCCCCGTGCCCGGCGAAAGCGCCCCTCCCACCGAATGGATCATCGTGGTGACGATCGCCTGGTCGCGCGTTATCTCCGGAAGAAGCGAAGGCAGGCGCTTCGCCAGCATGGTCTTGCCCGCGCCGGGCGGCCCGTATAACAAAACATTATGATGCCCCGCGGCGGCAATTTCGAGCGCACGCTTGGCGGTTTCCTGCCCGCGAACGTCGCCGAAATCGTAGCGATGGCGACGCGGGGGGGGGTGCTCGTCGTTCGCCGTAAAGGGCGCGAGGCCGCCCCTGCATATTTCCATGGCCTCGATGATGGTCCGCGCCGGGTAAACCTCAATGCCCTCGATCGCCGCGGCCTCTTGGCGATTGTCGAAGGGGACGATGACGCGCCGGTATCCCGCCCGGTAGAGCCCGATCGCCATGGCGATCGCCCCTCGCACGGGCTTGATCCTTCCGTCAAGAGAAAGCTCGCCCACCATGGGGATGGAGGAGTGATCGCAGTCGGCCTGGCCGGTCGTCGCGAGAATGGCCATGGCGATGGGAAGGTCGAAATTGGCGCCCTGCTTTCGAAAACCGGCCGGCGCCAGGTTCACCACGAAGTTCCTCGGCGGGAACTCAAAACCTGAATTCTCGACGGCCGAACGGATGCGCTCGCGCGCCTCTTTTATAGTTGAATCCGGCAGGCCCACGATGGTGAAGCCGGGCAGGCCCTTTACGATATCGACCTCGACCTCGACGATCACCGCGTCGATACCCTGCACCGCGACCGAAACAGCACTGGAAAGCATCCAACCTCGTCCGGTAACTCAGGATTGACCGGTGCGGGAAAAAACAGCCGCGGAGAGAACCCGGCATCCGGCGGGCCAACCCTGGAGACCCGGGACGTACCCGGCATTCCCCACGGTAACCCACGGAACGCACGGCTTTCCCGCGGCAAAACTACGCACCCTGCAATTAATACGAACGGGCGGGGCGGTTTATTAAAATTTTTTCCTATTTCCTAAATTTTTTAATAAAAAACCTCGTGGTAAAGGCGGTCAATGACAGAATCAGCACGAAAATCCCGAATATCACCCAGGTAACGGCCGTCCCCCTCGACAGCAGATTGAACGGATTGAGGCTGGGCGCTTTTACGATCCGTCCCAGGGCGCCCCGGTATTTTTCGGGAACGTCCGCCAGCCCGTCGCTGTTGAGGTCGGGAAATCTTTTAATGAACTCCATCAAGCCGACCCACTCCTTGAGCTCCTGTATGCCGGGTTTGCGCTTATCCGCGTCGACACGGTGGGCGACGAGGTCGCTGATGGGATTTCCCTGGCGGTCCTTGGGGATAATGGTGAGAATATTGAACGTAAACCCTCCGATCACCTTGAGGAAGGTCGTATCGTAGATGTTCGCCGCGATGCGGTACAGGGTCTTGTTCGACGACGAATAGTCCAGGGGCACGTATCCATCCTCCTCGGAGCCGATCCAGATCTCGGTTACGCGGTCGAATATGGCGCGTCGGGGATTATAGCTGAAACGTATGCCCGATATCTGGAGAAAATAGGCGCTCCCCTTGAGAGGATAAACGCTTGTGAGTATCTCCATGGCCTTCTTTAACTCGGATCCGTAGAGGTAGCACGAAACAAGCGGATACGCCATGGTGTCGTCCATTCCGATGCCGAGCGGAATGGTCCGGAAGATGTCTGCCACGGCGAGATTCCCGGTCTTGCCCTTGAACAGGCTGTCGCGGATGACGCCGTTCGCCTCGATGGAGGCCACCACCTTCGTAACCGGATCGGCGGGATCGTAATCGTATTTGTTCACGTACCAGCGGATGGAGTCGGCGATGAGGTTTCCCAGCGGCGATTCATCCTCGATGATCGGCATGTCGAAGCCGGTGCGGGCGATTATCTTCCAGTAGGAAAGGCCGTATTCTTTCAGGACCCTGCGGTCTATGTCGCCAATATACGAATCGATCCTTCGCTGGATGTCCCGATCGGCGGGGATTGAGTCGTCGACCGTTATCATCTTATAGTTCTTGATGGCGGCTTTGCCGTCGTTCCAGGCCACATCGAGTACGCCCACCCGCGTGCCGTGCTCCCAGGCCTGTACGATGATGGTATTATTCACCACCAGGGGCTTTTCTAACAGGGTATGGGTATGGCCGCTCACGATAATATCGATGCCCTTTACCTCCCTGGCGAGCACCTCGTCCTCGGACTTGCTGCCCAGATACAGCCCGCTGTGCGAGAGGCAGATCACCATGTCGACCTTTTCCTTCTCACGGAGCACCTTTACCATCTCCCGAGCGGCCTCGAGCGGCGGGGTAAACTTAACCGGCGATGCGAACGGCGCGTCACCGATCGCCACTTCGCCCATGATTCCGAAAAAGCCTATCTTAATGCCATTGACGATCCTGACGCTGTAGGGTTTGACCAGTCCCTTTTTGAACGCCGCCTCGAGCGTGTCGTCTTTTGCGCTCTCGGCGCTGAATTTCGCCGACGAAAATACGATCTCGGGCATACCTTTACGCACGCCCGCGGCGAGAATCCGGGCGAGCCCCCCCGGCATGAGGTCGAACTCGTGGTTGCCGAGCGTGACCATGTCGTATCCAATGCGTTTCATGAGGGAAAGCTCGATCGCCTCCTCGCGGGCCAGCATGTGGAACAGGGAACCCATGGTGAAGTCGCCGGCATCCAGCACCAGCGAGGGGTTGGTCCGACCGGCGCGCTCGCGCTTGATGACGGTCGCCATGCGGGCCCAGCCGCCCAGCGTGGCGTCGTCGCCGGTTTTATCGGCCGTATAATCGAGTTCGGGCGGAAAGCCCATGAGGTGCGAATGCAGATCGTTGGTATGGATGATCGTTAAAAGCTTCTCCCCGGCGTACAGCGGCAGGGCGAGAAGGATGATTACGGCCGCCAGAAGTGACTTTAGTATTTTCATCGAGCATCTCCTCGTGTGGGATGGTGGGGTAGAGCAGACCCATGCGCATCGGGCGCGCTTCTTTCTATGCCACATGCCCGACTATTGCAAGAAAAATACCCCGGTCTCACGGTAAAGCGACGGACGGTTTCCGGCGGGCTATCGCATGCCCGGTGGACGGAACAAATATCTTCACCGTGAAAATTTACTACATCTCTATAATAATTTGTCGAACAAATAAAGTGAGATGCTTCGAGATGAAAAAAATGAAAAAAAATTTCCATTTCGCGCCCGAAGAGAGAATACAAGTTGACATATTGGGATTTTAATAGTAATGCACTTTCGACTCGATAAAAAAAGGTGGATTTTTGCGTTATGTCGCAAAAAACCTTGTGAACAAGGAGCAAGTGAATGCAGGATACGCCCTCACTTTTAGAGACTGAAATCTCCGGAGAAGCGGGAGAACCTCCAAGCGCGTTTGTCGCGCACTCCGAGGGAAAGGAGGAAGAACAGTGTGACGTGGAGGAGCCTCCCTCCCTATCCGCACTTTCACTCATAAACGACTCCGGAAGCCTTGTTCCGGAACCCGCCAGGCCGGTAATCCAATACACCAGGTTCATATCCAGTCCCAAAACCCGAAGCTTCCGAAAGAAACACTTTCCAAACGCCACGGCCGCGGAGTGGAACGACTGGAAATGGCAGCTTCGCAACCGAATTCGGGACGCTTCCGCGCTGTCGGACATCCTGAAGCTGTCTGAAGACGAGCGCCATGCCCTCAATTCGCGCAACGGGGCCATGCCGCTGTCAATCACTCCCTATTACTCAAGCCTTCTCGAACATGATAACCCGGCGCAGCCCCTGCGAAGGTCGATCGTACCCGTTACGGCGGAGCTTTTCAAGTCCCGCGGCGAGTCCGAAGACCCGCTCGGCGAGGAATCGGACAGCCCCGTACACGGCATCGTACACCGTTATCCGGACCGTGCGCTCTTTCTGGTAACCGATTTCTGTTCCACCTACTGCCGCTATTGCACCCGTTCGCGCATGGTGGGCCGTTCTGACGGCAAATCGTGCTCAAAAAGACAGTGGGAAAAATCCCTGGCGTATATCGAGGCGATGCCGCAGATCCGAGATGTGCTCCTTTCCGGAGGCGATCCCCTCACCCTGCCCGACGACGATCTCGAATGGCTCCTCATCCGCCTTCGCCGCATTCCGCACGTGGAGATTGTTCGGATAGGGACCAAGGTACCCATGGTCCTGCCCCAGCGCATCACCGCCAACCTGACAAGAATGCTCAAGCGCTATCATCCGCTGTGGATGAACATACACTGCACGCACCCCGACGAGCTAAGCATCGAGGCTGTGGAGGCCCTGGCGCGGCTCTCCGAAGCGGGAATCCCGCTCGGAAGCCAGACTGTACTGCTGGCCGGGATCAACGACAGCATAGAGATCCTGCGCGCGCTGTACCACGGTCTGCTGCGCGCCCGCGTCCGCCCCTATTACCTTTACCAGTGCGACCCCATTGTCGGCTCATCACACTTTCGCACCACCGTCGAGAAGGGAATAGACATGATTCGGGGCCTGCGAGGCCATACCACGGGGTTCGCCGTTCCCACGTACGTGATCGACACGCCCGGCGGCGGCGGCAAGATACCGCTTTTACCGGAATACCTGGCCGGACGCCAGGGTGATGATATACTGCTTCGCAACTACGAGAATATTCTTTTCCGGTATCCCGATACCGCCGAAACGGGGGTATGCAGCATGGAGAACCGCTAATGCGCATCGCTCTTGCCTACGATCTTCGAGACGACTACCGGGCGATGGGATACGGAGAGGAGGAGGTCGCCGAGTTCGACAGCATCGAGACGATCGACGCCATCGACTCGGCGCTTCGTGAATTGGGCTTCCGGACCGAGCGGATCGGGCACCTGGGAGCGCTCATTCCTCGCCTCCTCGATGGCAGTCGCTGGGACATGGTGTTCAACGTCACCGAGGGCCTGTACGGCATCGCCAGGGAGGCCCAGGTTCCGGCGCTGCTCGACGCGTACCGCATCCCCTATACCTTCTCCGACACCTCCGTGCTCGCGCTCACCATGCACAAGGCGCTCTGCAAGCGGGTGGTCCGCGACCTGGGGATCCCCACGCCGGATTTCGTCAGCATTGCCTCGCCCCGCGAAATCGATTCCATCGACCTGCCCCTTCCGCTTTTCGCCAAGCCACTTGCCGAGGGCACCGGTAAGGGAGTAAGTGCAGCCTCGGTGATAACCGACCGCCATGCGCTTCGGGAGGTCGTTACCGGGCTTCTGGCCCGTCACCGCCAGCCTGTTCTCGTCGAGACCTATCTTCCCGGCAGGGAGTTCACCGCGGGGATCGTCGGCACGGGAGAGGAAGCCCGCGTTATCGGCGTGGCCGAGATCATCCTCAACCACAATGCCGAAGCGGCGGTGTACTCGCTTTCGAACAAGGAGCTCTGCGAGGAGCGCGTAAGCTACCGGCTGGCCGACGATCCCGAAGCCTGCATGGCCGCGGAATTCGCCCTTGCCGCGTGGCGCGGGCTGGAGTGCCGCGACGCCGGAAGAATCGACCTGCGCTCAAACGCCGACGGCGTGCCCGGCTTCATGGAGGTCAACCCGCTCGCGGGTCTGCACCCCACTCATTCAGACCTTCCCATCATCGCAACGCTCGCCGGAATGGACTACAACGAACTCATCCGATCGATAATGGACTCGGCTCTCTTGCGCCTCGGCCCGGCCGCCCCCTCTCACATCAACCGGGCACGCGCCTGAAGCGGGTGATTGCATGAGAAAGGCAGTCATACTCCGCGCGGAGATATCGCCCGGCGCCCCTCCCGACGAGCATGACACCCTCATCCAGGCCGGTTCCGTCTCAGCCGCCCTGGCGAACCTTGGATACGATCCTATCCCCGTGGAATTCGGCCTCAACATGCACGAGGTGCGCACACGCATCGCGGAAATATGTCCGGAATTCATATTCAACCTCGTTGAGGCGGTGGACGGACAGGACCGCCTGATCCATCTCGCCCCGGCCCTCCTCGATGTAACGGGGCTCCCCTATACCGGCTCGTCGACCGAGGCGATTTTTCTTACATCGCACAAGGTCCTTGCAAAGCGCCTCATGCGTGCGCAGGGCCTTCCCACCCCTTCTTACGTCACCATCGAGGAGGATGGGGAGACACTGTTTCACCCCGGCGCGTACATCATAAAATCGATCCGGGACCATGCCTCCGCAGGCATTACGGACGATTCGGTGGTACACGCCGAAAACCACTCGGAGCTCCTTGCCCACATGAAGCGTCGCGCGCCTTCACACGGGAGCGGTTGTTTCGCTGAGGCCTACATAGACGGCCGCGAATTCAACCTGTCGGTACTCGCGGGCCCGGACGGGCCCGTTGTTCTCCCGCCGGCGGAGATCGTATTCAGAAACTATCCGCCTGAAAAGCCGAAGATCGTCGATTATCGCGCCAAATGGCAGGAAGACAGCTTTGAATACGTTAATACGCCGCGCACCTTCGATTTCCCTCCGGAAGACCGTACCCTCCTCGCAAAGCTTGATACGATGGCGCTCGACTGCTTTCGCTTCTTCCATATGCGCGGATACGCCCGGGTGGATTTCCGTGTTGACCCGGACGGCACGCCGTGGATACTGGAGGTCAACGCGAACCCGTGCCTTACGCCCGACGGCGGCTTTACGGCGGCGGCGCTCGCGGCCGGGCTCTCGTACGACGCGATGATCGGCCGGATCATCGGCGACCTTTATTAACCACACGGGACATATTGACGGAATCGCACAGTGTTTCGCATCAGACGCATATACGACACCACCACCGATATCGACCTGAAGGCCGTGGAGCAGGTTCCGGAGATTCTGCGCGCACGGTTCGGCGGCATCGGCGAGGAGGCGATCGATCGCCTTTTGCGGGAGATTGAGAATTCGCTCGAGTATCGATTCCGCTCCATTATCTTCGTCGCGGACGATACGCGCGGAACCGTCAAGGGATTCGCCCTTCTCCAGCACGCTTTGGACATCGGATTCTGTTTCCTCGATTTCATATCCGTCCGGAAGGGCGGCAGCGGTGGTGGGTTAGGCGGGGTCCTGTACCAGCGCGTTCGCGACGAGGCGTTGCCGCTCGACGCTGAAGGTTTGTTTTTGGAATGCCTTCCCGGCGGCATCAAACTCGTCACCAGCCCCGGCAACATGTGGGAAGGCGCCTGCGCCGGAAAAATCGGGCGGACCCGGGCGCTCGACGGGGAGAACGGTTCCAATGGCGACTGATCTGAATACAACCGCAACATTCCGTCGGGAGGTCCGCGCGACGGATCCGGCGGAAATCCGAAAAATCGTCGAATCCTCGGGTTATTTTTCGCGCGCGGAGATCGAAATAGCGGCGGAGCTCATCGACGAACGCATTGCGCGTGGGGACGCGAGCGGATATCATTTCCTCTTCGCGGATTCTCCTTCCGGAATGCTGGGCTACACCTGCTTCGGCCCAATACCCGCAACCGAGTCGAGCTACGACCTGTACTGGATCGCCATAAATGAAGGGCTGCGCAGGCGCGGCCTCGGACGGGAACTCCTGACGCGGACCGAAAAGATCATCGGAAAGATGGGGGGGCGGCGCCTTTATATTGAGACCTCGTCGCGCGCCCAGTACGCATCCACACAGGGCTTTTATGCCCGCTGCGGCTACCGCCGCGAGGCTTTTTTAAGAGACTTCTACTCTCAGGGGGACGGCAAGTTCATCTATGTCAGGGAGCTCCCCGGGGAGCTCGCGTGATGAAGCCGCCCGATATTACGGGAAGGCTGGTGCTTGCCCCAATGGCCGGTTTCACCGACTCGCCGTTTCGCCGCATCGCCCGCCGGCACGGCGCCGCCCTTGTGTATACCGAGCTTATCAGCGCCGAAGGCATAGCACGCGGCAACAGGAAGACCCACGAGCTCATGCGTTTTCATCCGGAAGAGCGCCCGATCGCCATCCAGATATTCGGCAGGGAAGCGAGCGTAATGGCCGAGGCCGCCAAACGCGTGGAGCAACTCGGCCCTGACGTCATCGATATCAACATGGGGTGCTGCGCACAGCGGGTATGCATGGGCGGATCGGGCGCCGGACTTTTGCGGAACCCGGCGCTCGCCGAGGATATCGCCGCCGCGGTTGCCGGGGCCGTTGCGCTTCCGGTATCCGTGAAGATCCGAATCGGCTGGGACGATTCGTCCAGGAACTACCGCGAGCTCGTCCCGCGGCTCGAGAACGCGGGCGTATCCCTTATCGCCGTGCACGGACGGACGCGCGCGCAGAAATATACAGGAAGCGCCGATTGGGACGCGATCGCCGCCATAGCAGACGCGTCGAAGCTGCCAGTTATCGGAAACGGTGACATTCATTCATACGGGGAGGCGCTCGACCGCCTTAATACCTCCGGGTGTGCGGCGGTGATGATCGGTCGCGCCGCGGTGGGCAATCCCTGGATCTTCAGCGGAACGGTTCCATCGAGCAAAGGACTGGCCGAAGAGGTTCGCGTCCACCTGCGGCTTATGAGGGAGTTTTACGGCGAACGGGGGATTGTGCTCATGCGCAAGCACCTGGCCAGGTATTTTCACGGTTTTAGAAACGCGGCGCGACTTCGCGGCGAGCTGGTGCGTTCCAAGTCATTCGACGAGGCGATCGACCTGGTCGGCCGCTTCGAGGACGGTGAATTCGACGGCCAGGAAGACTGAAGAACAGACAGGCGCAAACAACGCCGCCAGGGCAGGCGCGGTAAAAAGGAGCGGGAGGACTTTAATGGGAAAAGCGGTACGTAAAACGGGAACGCTCTATATCATCGCCTCCCCGATCGGCAATCTCGAAGACATTACACTCAGGGCGCTGCGCATCATGAAAGAGGAGGTCTCGTACATCTACTGCGAGGACACCCGCCAGACCAGAAAGCTCCTCAATCACTACGGCATAACCATCCCCACGCTCTCCCTTCATGCCCACTCGTCCGACGAACGGATAACGGGCGCCATAAGCCGCATGCATGAAGGCGCATCGATCGGCTATTTGACCGATTCAGGCACACCGGCCGTTTCCGACCCCGGCAGCCGCCTCGTGGCGACGGCCAGGGAACACGGAATCGACATAGTCCCCGTACCGGGCCCCTCGGCCCTTTCAGCCATTGTCTCGGTTGCCGGATTTCCAGAAAAATCGGTGATCTTCGCCGGTTTTCTCAGCAAAAAGGACGGCAGGCGCCGTCGCGAACTGGAAGGGCTCCGTCGGCACCGGGGGATAATCGTAATTTATGAATCGCCCCACCGTATCGGGCGCCTGCTCGCCGCCGTCGCCGAGGTTTTTCCGGACGAAAAAATGGTGATGGGCAGGGAGATGACCAAGGTGCACGAGGAATTACTGAGCGGACCGGTAAAGGATATGGCCGATCGTTCCGATAGTATTATCGCAAAAGGCGAATTCACCGTCGCGATATGGAACAGGGGCGGGGGTGATGATACGGAATGACGGGACCCGGCCGCGTCGCCCCGGAGCCGGATTGCTAAAAAGTAAAATATTTCTTGCTCTATTCGGGTCTTTTTTGTATAATTTACCCGGGCGTATGCGAATTGATTAAAGGTTGGACCGATTATACCGATATTAGAAACAGAATACCGTAAAGGATAGAGATCATGGTTATAGATAAAATCGGGAACGTAAACAATATCGTCGAGCCGAAGGCAGGCAAATCGGTATCGCGAACCAGAGAGACGACCCGTATTGACTCGATCCAGATATCTTCCGAGGGGAAAAAGGCCGCCGAAATAGGTCTCTATACCCAGATCGTGAGGGAAACCCCCGATATTCGCACGGAAAGGGTGCGGGAAATAAAGGAGCAGATCCAGAACGGGACCTACGACAAGTTCGAGGACGACAAGATATTGTCCATGGTGGCCGATAAAATCGCGAGGAATCTGCTTCGAAAATAGACCCGTCGAATCAAATCTGATCGACATGGAGGAAAAAAGCGGAGAGGCGAGAGGTCCGCTTTTTTTGCATATACTGAAATGCCCACCAGCGCAACAACGAGCCTGAGCCCCGAGTTGCATGTGCCGTCGGAGATATACGTCCGGCAGGACATCATTTCCTCAATCGGCACAGTCCTCAAGACCATCGGATCGCGGATACTCCTTATAACAACATCCAAAGACCTTACGCTGTATCATGACACCATAGATATCATGGCGAAGAGCGCGGCCGAGGCCAACCTTGGCTTTATCATCTACGACGAGATGGCGGACTCCCCCAACACCGAGGACATCGATACCGCCGCAAGCTACGCCCGCAAGACCCACTGCGACGTCATCGCCGGCTTCGGCGGGACCGATTCTCTCAACGCCGCCAAGGCCGTGGCGGTGCTTGCGGGCAATTATTTATTCTGCGAGGACCTCTTCGAAAACCCATCGATACAGCCCCCGGTTGCGCTGATCACCATACCGGCGTTTCCATCTTTCGGCTTTGAGGTCATACCCATGTTTTTCATTACGGACATACGCCAGAATATACAGAGGGTTTACAGCCACCGTTACCTGTATCCCAGAGCCACCATCGTCGACCCGCGAATCAGCGCCCGGATCGATGAGGAAACCACCGCGCAAGTAAACACGGCGACCCTTTCAATCGCGACCGAGGCGGTAATCTCAAAAAGCACCAACAGCTTCGTAAACACCTATGCGCTCAAATCGATCGACCTTATATTTAAAAACCTCCCCGCCGCCTACCGGGATCGGCAAAACATCACCGCGAGGGGACATCTGTCCTACGCCTCCGTAATGACCGGCATCGCCTTTTCGGTCTCGCGTCTTTCCCTTTCGCTCGCGCTGTCGCTCGCCCTCTCATCGCGGACGCGAATCCCGGTCCACCGGGCGATGGGAGTGTTTCTGCCGCATGTAATGGAATACAACCTTACCGCCAGTCCCGGCAAGTACGTTCAGATGTCGAAGGTGATGGACGAGGACGTCCGGGAAATTACCGTAATCGAGGCGGCCATTAAAGCGGTTGAGGGAGTGCGCAAACTGGAGTTCGACATTGACATCCCACAGCGCCTGTCGCTGTTCGATATCTCGAAAACCGAGTTTTCCCGCATCGCGGAGATAGCGATCGGTTTCCCCTTTGTCGAGAACGCTCCGCGCCCCCTGAACCGCGACGAGTTCGAAACCATTCTGATTGCCGCTTATTGAGATCATGGGAAACGAAAACCTCAGACAACTGCTCGAAAACTATAAAAACGGCTCGATCTCCGAAGACGAGGCGCTCGCCTATCTGAAACACCTGCCGTTTGAGGATATCACCTTCGCCAAGGTCGACCACCACCGCGAGCTTCGCTGGGGCTTCCCCGAGGTCATCTTTTGCCAGGGGAAGACGTCCGTCCAGGTGGCGGCTATCGCACGCTCGATCGTGGAGCGAGGGTCGAATCTCCTGGCCACCCGTGCTGACGCCGACGCGTTCGACGCCGTCGCCAGGGTGATCCCTGAAGCGCGCTATAATGAAGAGGCGCGAACAATCAGCCTTGTGAAAAACACGCCCGTAATCCTTAAAGGCAGGGTGCTCGTCGCGACCGCCGGAACCGCCGACCTCCCCGTGGCGGCCGAATCGCTCGAGACCGGGATAATGCTGGGGCTCGATATCTCCATGACCCAGGATATCGGGGTCGCGGGAATCCACCGCGTCATGAATCATCGCGAGGAAATACTCGAGGCGGCGGTCATCATAGTCGTCGCCGGCATGGAAGGGGCGCTGGCTTCGGTTATAGCGGGCATGGTGACCTCGCCGGTAATCGCCGTTCCCGCATCGACCGGTTACGGCGCCGCCTTCGGCGGTCTCGCCTCACTCCTGGGAATGCTGAACTCCTGCGTACCGGGCGTGGCGGTGATGAATATCGACAACGGTTTCGGCGCGGCCTTTCTTGCGTTCAAGACACTCAAGACCCTGGAAAGACTGGCGCAAACGCCATGAATTATACGCTTGCGTTCGATTTGCAATTCGGCGCCTCGGGCGACATGTTGCTCGGCGCCCTGTTCGACCTGGGACTGAATTACGACAAGCTGGTGACTGAACTTTCAAGGCTCTCCCTTCCCGGCTGGAGCATCTCGCCGGAAAAGATAAACAAATACCATATGGCCGGCACCGCTCTCCGTGTTCGTTGCGAGGAGGCCGAAACAGAGCGCCGCTATGGCGACATCGAGACAATCATCGGATCGAGCGCACTCGACCGACCGGTGAAGGAGCGCGCCATGCGGGTGTTCACCCGCCTTGCGGAAGCGGAAGCGGCCGTGCACGGCATAAGCAGGGAAGAGGTCCATTTCCACGAGGTCGGGGCGATCGACAGCATAATCGACATCGTCGCATTCTGTGTCGCTCTCGACATGATCGGCGTACAGCGCGTCTTCTTCAGTGACTTTTACTTCGGGGCCGGGACCGTACGGACGCGCCATGGCGAGATACCCGTACCCGTCCCGGCGGTGGTCAGGCTGGCGGAAGGCTTCAGGTGCCGGTTTACGGGCAGGGAAGGCGAACTGGTGACTCCCACGGCGGCGGCCCTGCTTACCGCCCTTGGCTCTCAGCCGGCATTTTCATCCGCGTCGGTGATCCGTGGGACAGGAATCGGCTTCGGCTCGAGGAACTACCCGTTTCCCAGCTACACGCGAGTGCTGCTGCTGGACGCCGGAGAAACCGGGATCGAGGAAGTCTATCAGATCGAATGCAACATCGACGACATGAATCCGCAGATTTACCCCTATCTCGTGGATCTTCTGCTGCAAAGGGGTGCGCTCGACGCGTACCTTGCCTCCGTCAACATGAAGAAAGGCCGGCCGGGAACCGTGCTTACCGTCATCGCCCCGGTGGGGGCGCTCGACGCGATACGCGGAACCATCTATGCCGAGACAACCACGCTGGGACTACGGGTGCAGACGGTCGGCCGCGAAAAACTCGAGCGATCTTTCACAACGGTGGTGGTCGACGGACATGAGATCAGGATTAAAAGGGGATGTTTCCTTGACGGAGAGGTCAGCGCACAGCCGGAATACGAAGACTGCGCGACGGCCGCCCGCGAATCGGGCGCACCGCTCAAGCTTATAATGGCGCAGGCACTGGACGAATACAGGAGGAAGTGCGGCCTATAGGGATGTAAGCTCTTCCACTGTCAGTATCTGCTCGATATCGAGCACGATAACAAAACCCTCGGCGAGCTTGGCGATTCCGACGATATACCGCCCGGAAATCCCTTTTACAATGGGGGGAGGCGGCTCGATGTCCTTGCCGTCGACCTTGACCACATGGCTTACCGAATCTATCGCGAGCCCCACCCGCTTGTTCCGAATGTCCACCACGATGGCCCGTTTCCCCACCCCCGCGCTGCCGTTCTCAATGCGGAAGCGCTTGCTCAGGTCGATGATCGGGATCACCTTGCCGCGAAGGTCCATCACTCCCATGATGAAGTCCGCAGACTTGGGCAGCCGTGTGATTTTCGGGAGCTTCAATATCTCCTGCACCTTCAGGATATCGATTCCGTATTCTTCCTTCCCGACCTTGAAGCAGACGATCTGCAGCGCGGACACTGACTTATCGATTTTTTCCATCGGAGTTTCCCCTGGCCGCGTTTTTTTACTTTTACGGACTATTCCTCAAACGCGACGGTTTTCCTTTGTGCGATTGCAATCCGCAATAACCGCGGAGCATTGATACTTTCGGCCGATATTGAAGGCTCATCGCCTGGCCTGTTGCGCAGACATAAAACCCAACGATCACCCCCGAACCGGCGTGGCATGATCGGTAACTTCACAATCCTGCTGCAACCGGCATACAGTATACAGCACGCAGTCGATAATTCAAGAATAAAAACCGCGACCGCACGACTCTATAAAAAGTAATATCCGTATACGTACAGCGCGGCTCCCGCGCCGACAAAGAAAAGCATCTTTATAACCGAGGGGTCACGCCCCCGGAGAAAAATCTCGATGATGCCGACAAATACCCCGAAAAAGGCGGCGGCGACTCCCGCCGCGATAAAACTGTGATAATATAGAAAGACCGCGACGGTGAGTAAAATGCCGACAACGTAATCGAGCAATCCCCTGAAGAAAGCCCCCATCGTCATGGCCCCGCCCGCGGCCGAAGCCCCGGGCAGAGTCTCGTCGGTACGAAAATACCGCTTGCGGGTGCGGGCCAGTACCTCTTTGCGCGTCTCGGTGCGTTCTGATTTTTCGGCGGGAGGGGCGTCTTCGAGCTTCAAAGCCACCGTAACGATTCTACGCACCTCCTTGTTGGAGATGGTCCGTAATGAATCCCCACGCAGCTTGAGTTTCTCTACTACCTGGTGGGCCCTGCCGGTGGTGACATTCCGCTGCGCGCTGACCCTCCCACCGGAAAAGACGGCGTAATAGGGGTTTCCCCCCTCTTCCGCGTCTTCCATATAGATACGAATTTTCCTGTCCTTCAGGTTGTAATCCACCCGAAGGTAATCACCCCCGTCCGTGGTGGTATACAGCGCCGCCTGGTACCCCCGAATCTCCGAAGGTCTCCGCTTCCAGGAGGCTTTTTTCCCTTCACCGCCGGGTTTACTTCCCCGGGAAAGGCTTTTTCTCATTGTGTGCCGGTATTCCCCGTTTGATAAACAAAGGAGACTGGCTTCGGATAAAAACCAATCCCCCCCGCTTTTCGGTCGCTCTTACGGAAACCGCCTATTTCTTCTTGTGACGGTTCTGTCTGCGGCGTTTTTTCCTCTTGTGGTTGGCGATCTTCGCCCTTTTCTTTTTTCTACCGCACGGCATACGCATCTCCTTTAATTAAAAATGACATCAGCGAAGAACGGCCTATCTGAGATTGTCGATCTCGCCCTTCCTCTTTCCCACCGTCTTTTCTTCATCAAGCGAAAGTCCAAGGGGCATTCCCGATTTTTCCGGCGCCAGTATCACTCTTACGTCGTTGCCCAATCTGTCAATATAAATATACTTTAAAAGGTCCGGATTGGACTTTACCAGTCTGGATACGTCTGAAAGCTTCTCGAGGTATTCCTTTTTCCTCAGCTTTTCCCTTTCAAGCTGGTTCTGAAGCACAATTAGCTCTTTCTTATTGTTATGCTCAATCTCGCGCAGGTCCGCGAGAAACGCCAATCCCTGCAGATATGTCCCCCGTTCCGGAAGCACCATGGGGCCTGAAAGTTCCAGACCGAGAACCGAAATGCCCGCTTTGGCCGCACGGCCTTTCACCAGTTCCGCGGCTTCTGCGGCGATTCGATCGCGGTCGCGTATAACTGCGTTGCGGTCATATCCCTGCGCCAGATAGGCCCCGAGACTCGCCGAAAAGGCCTTCTCGATAAAATCGTTCATAAAGGCCGAGCCGGGATGTCCCTCGCGTCCCGCCGGGACCGAGCCGGGCCTGAAGCTCTCGGGGACGATCTCGTACACGGCATTAACCGGTACCCTTATCGCGTAATAATCGCTTTCGAGCTCGCCCAGCGGCGGGACGGCCACGCGCGCCTCGATGAATTCCGAAACCCTCAGCGCGTATCGCGCGACTTCAAGCCGCCGCCAAACGGCCCCCTGCCATACGAAACCGAAACCCGGACCCAGAACCAGGCGCTCGCCGGATTCACGGTCGCGCGCCAGCGCGAATTCACCGGAACCGATCCTGAATACGCAGGTACAATACAGATACACCGCGGCCGACAGCAACAGGATCGCAAATACTTTCCGTCCGGATATTCTCATGGCGTTTCGATTAAAGGCCCCTTAGGCCTCATCATCGCGATACTGAATCGGTTTTATCGGAACGATGGTGGACACCGCGTGTTTGTAGATCAAGTTATGCTTTTTATCGACTTCAACCAGAACGGTGAAATTGTCAAAGCTGAGCACTCTGCCCTTAATGGGGACGCCATTCATGAGGTAAATCGTAATCTCCACCTTTTCTTTTCGCACGACATTTAAAAAACTGTCCTGAAGATTTTTAGTCTGATTTCCCATTGCACCTTCCTTTTGTTTACTGCCCCGATCGTCGTATTCTACACCGCCGGCGCGCCGACATGGCACGCTCACCCCACCCTGCAAGTATACAGCAGTTTTTCTATTTTTTCAATCTCAAAACCCTCAAACCAGGTTATCCTTCCATTTCGCCCGAACCACGTCATCTGCCGTTTCGCATAATGCCTGGTCTGGAGCTTGGCGGCTCTGACCGCCTCATCGAGTGGAAGTTTCCCATCGAGGTGCATATTAAGCTCGCGGTACCCGATGGACCTCATCGAACCGAGTTCCGGCCCGTAACCGCTTTCGCGCAGCGAACGCACCTCATCCAGGAAACCTTCATCCATCATCCTGTCGAACCTGCGCTCGATGCGGCCGCGAAGATCCTCTCGCGACGGGTTGAGGCCGATAAAAACCGTCTTCTCCGAGCCGGCACCCCTCTTCTCGCCGAAATAATCGCTGAGGGGCCTTCCGGTGCTCCTGTACACCTCCAGTCCGCGCGCAATCCGCTGGCGATCATTCGGATGAATGCGCAGGGCGAAGGCCTCATCGACGCGCTTAAGCTCCGCATACAGGTCCGCCGGGCCGCGCTGTTCGAGTTCGTCTTTTATCGCCGCGTTCACCAGCGGATCTACCGGCGGAATGCCCGAAAGACCGCCGAAAAACGAATCGATATACAGGCCTGTACCTCCCACGAAAAGCGGAACCTTCCCCCGCCTCTCGATGTCCTGGGCGGCGAGTCGCGCCTCCCTGCAGAAGTCCCCCGCGGTAAACTTGCGGTCCGGGTCGACGATATCGATGAGATGGTGCCGCACGGCCCCCCTTTGGGTCCGAGAGGGCTTACCGCTTCCGATGTCGAGACGACGGTACACCTGCACCGAATCGGCGGAGATGATTTCAAAGATATCGCCGGCAAGTCCCAGGGCAAGGTCCGTTTTCCCGGACGCGGTGGGCCCCACCAATACAGCCGCTTTAATGGGCGGAAACCTCGCTTATATAATGAACGTGGACTCTATCATAAACGGAGGACACTCGCGGCGTTAATCGTCGGTTTCCGGTCCTTCTTTGACTTCGAACTTCAGCTTGTCGTCGAAAATCATATTCAGTATGTTTGGAACCACTTTCCAGTTGTGGTCTTTTTCAGGATACCCTTCGATATTTCCGATCCTGTCTACATACTTCATCGCGGCCCTTGTAAAAACATATCTGTTTTCGTTAAATGCGATCAGTTTGTTCAGCGGAATTATCACTATCCGTCCCTCCGGGTCGTAAAAGTCTCGATTTAATTCTGTGCATCCTGCACGCCTCGGCGCCGACGATGTTGCGCACGCTTTCCACCGAGGCCTCCACTGTATCGTTGATTATTACGTAATCGTACAATACATAATCCTGCAACTCCTTTATTGCGTTACTCAGCCGCAGTTCGATCTGCTCGGTGGATTCGGTATCTCGTTTCACCAGCCGTTCCCGCAGCGAGTCCACGGAAGGTGGCGCGATGAAGATGAAGACGGCGTCGTCGATTCTGCCTTTAAGCTGACGGGCGCCCTGCACATCGACGTCGAATAGGGGGATTCTCCCGGTCGATTTTATCCTGTCAACCTCTTTTTTTGTGGTCCCATAGTAGTTTTGATGAACCTGCGCCCATTCGACAAATTCCCCCCTGCGCACCATTTCATGAAACTCCTCGATCCCGACGAAATTATAGCTTCGTGCTGACTTTTCGCCCTTCCGGGAAGGGCGGGTGGTCGTGGAGACTGAGAACTCGAAGCGATCGTCGACGGCGACCAGGCTTTTAATAATGGTGGTTTTCCCGGCTCCCGACGGCGCGGAAACCACGATCGAAAAACATTCACTCGGCATTGCTTGTCAGCCTTCCGGCAAGGGTTTCAGGCTGCATGGCGGAAAGTACGACATGGTTGGAGTCCATTACGATAATCGCCCGCGTCTTCCTGCCGTGCGTCGCGTCGATCAGGAGGCTGTTCCCCCTCGCCTCCTCCCGTATCCTCTTTCCCGACGCTGACTGGGGAGTAATAACCGCTATAACCCGTTCGGCGACCACGGCGTTTCCAAAGCCGATATTGATAAGGTTTGTCCTCATGCTATGTTCCTGCACTGCTCGCGGATTTTGTCGATGAAGTTTTTGATCTCCACCACCAGATGAGCTATCTCCGAGCTCGCCGACTTCGACGAAATCGTGTTGATCTCCCGGAACATCTCCTGGGCCAAAAAGTCGAGCTGCTTGCCCGTCTGCCCCTCGCCCGCGGCAAGCTGCCTGAATTTATCGACATGATCACGCAGGCGCTGCACCTCCTCGTTGATGTCCTGCTTGTCGGCCAGGATTGCCACCTCCGTGTAGAGGCGCGTGTCTTCGGGGCGCGTCTTCATGAGATGCTCGATACTCGCGCTGAGCTTTTCGTACAACGCCCTGGAAACATTCTTTGAAAGCTTTTCGACGCGGGCAATGGAGCGGGAAATCGCCGCGAGCGATTTCAACAGGTCCTTTCTGGTGGCATCCCCCTCGCGCAGACGCATTTTAATATGTTTTCCAACCGCAAGATCAATACCCGCGAAAATATCGGCCCGCGACTTTTCCGAGAGCGTTGAGCGTTCCTTCTGCACGACACCGTCCAGTGCGAGGAGGGCGTCGATGGAAAACCGCTCGTTTACGCCGAGTTCATCGGTTACCGCCCTGACCTCGCGGTAATATTTTCCGAGCAACTCCCTGTTTATCATGACGGGTCGCGATTCAAGCCAGTCATGGATGTCGATGGACAATTCGATCTTGCCCCTTGCGTATCGCTTTTTCAAGAGAAGCTCTATCTCGTATTCATCGTCTTTCATGAAACGCGGCAGGTTGAGATATGTCTCCACATACTTGGAGTTGACCGATTTTATCTCGACCGAAAAGGAAAACTGTTCGGTTGATTTTTCGACCATGGCATAACCGGTCATGCTTTCCATCGGTCCCTCACAGTGACTTCTCGGGCTTTCCGAGCGATTTTATTTTCAGACGGCCGTCCTCGGCGTAAAAATCGATGGTCCTGCCGTAGTCTCCGCCCACGTCTTCGGCGACGATGCGAATGCCGATCTCATCAAGGACCTCCCTGACCTTTTTAACGTTGTTTCTGCCTATTTCTCCCATTATGCTGTTTTCCGCCATCTTGAACATCGTTGAGCCACCCACGATCTTGGCGACCATTCTCGATTTTAACGCCCCCTTTTTCGCCATCTCCTCGACAAGCAGCGGAAGCGCCGAATCCGCGTATTTTCTATCATTGGAGTTGCGGTCGCTCTTGGAGGGAAGCATGATGTGCGAAAGGCCCGCCATCGACGCGCCCGGGTCGTACAGGCAAACCCCGACACACGATCCCAGAATGGTCCGCAGTATATCCGGACTCGAAGCCAGGCCGAGATCGGCGATTCCGACGTTAACCAGTTTAAAATTCATTTGCACGCTCCTTCGGAACATATACCGGGGAATCCAGAAGCTTCACATAAACGAAATCCTCGGAGATGGAGTGGAGGGTTTCCGAATGTCCGATGAAAAGATAACCGCTTTTTGAAAGTACGCCGGTGAAACCCGCGACCAGCCGCCGCTGGTATTCGCGGTCGAAGTATATCATGACGTTTCGACAGAAAATGATGTCGAGGTCCCGGGGGTACGGGTTTTTAAAAAGATTTAGATAATGAAAGGTAACGAGCTTTCTGGCCCGCTCCTTGACGGTAAAAAGCTCCGGGTATTGCCGGTCCTGAGTGAAATGTTTTTCGAGGATTACCGGCGCGACCTTTTCGATCCTCCTGCCGGAGTACTCGCCTTTCCGGGCGAAATCGAGCACCGATGGTGCAATGTCGGTGGCTATGATCTCGACCTCCCATCCTGGGAAAAGGTGCATGATTTCGAGAACACAGATGGCTATCGTATACGGCTCCTCGCCGGTCGAGCACCCGGCGCTCCATATTCGCAGCTTTTTATTCGCCTTTTTTTTTGCAATATCCGGAAGACAGTGCTGAATCAGGGCATCGAACTGCCGTTCGTTTCGGAAGAAATACGTTTCGTTTGTGGAAACGACATCGATAAGCTGCTCCAGCTCCTTTGCCTTGTCCGGCAGGCGCTGTATATGGTCGTAATAATCGGAAAACGATTCGAGGTTGAGCGCCTGGAGCCGTTTCCTCAGGCGGTTGGAAAGCAGAGTGATTTTTGTGTCTTTTAAAAATATACCGCTCTCCGCGTAAATGAGCTTCGCGAAACGGTGAAACTCATCCTCGTTGAGGCGCTTGATGTTACCGAAATCTATCATGGCATTCCCTTCTATAATCGGTAAAGAAAGCGTCAATGAAAAAAGCGCGAGATACGGTAAGGGCCGCGTTATTGTTTTCCTTGTAAATTCAGCACGAGCCGTATTTCCCCCGCGGGGATGCCCGAGCCGCGGGATATCAGCTCTATCGGACACCCCTTACCATGGAGGTCCGAAATAAGGGCGTATTTATCGTCCGATTCGCCGAAAAGACCGGCGATATCGGATTCGCTTAATTTGCTTTCATGCTTCCCGGTTTCCGGCGCCGGCGAAACCCTCAACTCCGAAAAATCCTTTTGTATGGAGCTCGATTTTTCCATTCCGACCCTATGGTCGTTATCGCGCGGCAGACCCCTCGACACGACCGGGGCCGCCTCATCTTTTTTCGAAAGACGCTCGAGCAGGAAAAGCGCGCCCCGTCCCGCTATCATGCGGATAAGGCCAAACGCCCCGTGCGCAAGCCGCGCCAGATTGTTCGAGAGGTTTTTCGCGGCGCTCTCGACCGGATCGCCCGGCGTCTGCTGCGATACGGTCCGAACATTTTCGGCTGGTCCGATGTCCTTATCGGGTATTCCCGGCGGAATTCCGTCAGTCGCAGACACTGCTTCGCGGTCACTCACGCTCAGGTCGAGGTTTTTAATTGCGCCGGACTGCTGCATGAGGCGTTTCATCGCCGTAATGCGGTTTTCGAGGAGCGAGATGTTCCTCTCGGCGGTCTCGTTAAAGTCCTTAATTATGGCATCCATTTCGCGCCGCAGCCTTTTTTCCCGGAACTCGGAAGCCGAACGTTCAAGCTTCAGACTGATCACAAGGTAAAAAAGGGCCCACAGGATCACGTTGACAATCAAAATAAATAGAAACTGCATAGTCTTCCCTTTGTTGTTTCGCGCTCGTGTCGCGCAGTGCTATTTTTTTACGTCGATGATTCGCCCGATCTTTTCGTCCGGCTGCGGGGCGCGCTCTTCTTCCTTTTGCGTGTCCTCTTCCCCGCGCCCCTCTTTCGAGCCACCGCGGGAATGCCGCTTTTCTTCGCGCATGATGGTGTTCTTCTCGGCCTTTTTGTTTTCCTCGAGCCTGGCCTTGGCGAGCCTCGACTTTTCGATCGATTCCTTATCAAGCAAATGCTGCTGCTCAACGACCGCCTCGGTCTTCGCCTGCGCGTTGCGAGCCACCTCGTGCATCTGGGCGATGTTGGTCTGCATGTCAATAGGTTTGATCGACATGGCCTTTTCCTGTACGCGTGATTTTTACCTCCTCCTCCGGAGCATCGTCATTTTGCCGATACCCTCGCCCATATCGGGCTTTTCGTATTCGGAAAGACGGATCTCTCCACCTTCCATGGTAAACTTGACATAGTTGTACGGGTCCTTGACCGGATAACGGCGGTCCTTTATATAAATCTCCACTCCCGGGAAAACAGTCTGTTCAGCGCACACCTTGCCTTTCTGTTCGAGCATCCCCAGGTATGCCTTGAGTTCCTCCAGCTCAAGGTTCACCTCGGCGTTCCGGGTCTCAAGCTTCTGCTTCTGCTGGGTGACCTTCTGAAGCAGCTCCTCCTTCTCCTGCGACAGGCGGCCTCCGGAATTGTTTTTCAGTACGGTAAGGGTCGTAAGGTCCTTGCGGATTTTTTCGATCTCGTCCCCCCCCTGCTGTTTGAGGGCCTCGAGGTCGGAGACCTGCTGCAGCACCTTCGGATTGATCCCGACCCGAACCTCGGTGCGGGTAAAGGAATCCGAACCGATGATGCGGGCATTCACCTCTTCCCCGGCCCGGATAACACCACCCACAATGCGAGCCCTCCTCCCGTGGCAGAGGATACGGCTTCCGGCATCAGCTCTCGAATGGAGAATGCCTTCGGATACGATGATGTCCTTTTCGGCAAAGCAATTTGCCGATTGGACAAAATTGGCGAAGATGGAACCGCCGGTGGATTCGATTTTGGCCTCTTCACGCCCCATAATCCCCTGGCGAATGATAATATCTCCCTCGGCCTCAAGAAATGCCTTC
Source organism: Spirochaetota bacterium (assembly GCA_035477215.1). Taxonomy (NCBI): domain Bacteria; kingdom Pseudomonadati; phylum Spirochaetota; species Spirochaetota bacterium. The sequence goes on from DATIKU010000041.1 coordinate 65,798, forward strand.
TGGACCGATCCCTTGACCTCAATATTGCCGGCCGCCTTGACGATGAAATTGTCCTGGACGCTCCCGCCCACTACCACCGACCCCAGAAAAACGATATTGCCGGTTTCGAATGAAACATCTCCTTTTACGAAGAAAACCGGCTCCACTATGATCTTGCCGGCCTGGAAGACGACCTGGCCGTTGATCTCGGCGGTGAGCTCCATGCCGTCCTCCGAGAGGATCGTCCCCTTGCCGTACCGCATCGGATGGTCCTTGCCCGAACGGGCCGGCAGCACCCTGTTGGTAACCGTGCGGCCGGGTATGCCCTCCTGCGCGGGGATCTTGACCGCGAGCACCTGGCCGACAACCACATTTTCAAGGATATCCAGGTTCTTGAAATCCACCTGGCCGCGCTCGTCCTCGGCGAGGTTGATGCTCGTTTTATCTATCTTGACCTTATAATCGACCGAGGCGTCCTTCCCGTGGCGGGGAGGCTGTCCCTCCGCGGCCAGAAGCGGGTGCGCGTATTCCATCTTGTCAAGGTATTGGCCGATACGCTCTTCGTTTATTCCCACCACCACGCCGGCCCGCTTGAGGGAATCGACGACATCCTCGGGCTCCATGTGTCTGCCGAAAAAACGCGGCGGCACGAAGTGCACGAACGCCTTCATTTCGTCTTCGGTTATCTCGACCGACATGCTGCCGTCGTACTCGGCATTTGGCATCCATTCGCCGATTTTTACGCGTTTGCCCGAGGACTTGCCGACCTCTTTTTCCACCTTCTTCATGTCGGCATTGCTGATACGCATGGCGAAGAGTCTGTTGTTGACATCGCTCAGGCTCGCCGGCTGTCCTCCGCCGCTGGGCGGATTTACTATCAGATAAATACCGGATCTGGTCACGCGCACTTTATAGGTGCCGTCGGCATATTTCACGACATCGCGGATTGAGAGGTCGGAGGGTGATGCCTTCGAAAGCTTGCGTTCTATTTCATCAAAATCGCTGTACGCGTCGCGTGTTTTTGATGCCCTTACAAGAACGCGATAGGGCTGGCGCCCCATTCCCATAAAGCCGCGCGTACCCTTCTGGAGGATGTCGTAATCGAGAGCCGAAACTTCGAGCTTGAGCGCGCCGGAAGCGATTTCAAGGGCCTGGCGCACCGAGTCCGCCAGCACTTCGACCTCCTCGTCGGAGGACCCGTCCTCGTCCTCTATTTCCCTCAGCAGTTCCTTCAGCGTGCTCATCAGTCCTCAACCGACAATATTCGACTTGATGCGTCCGAGCCGCCCGCGCAGGCGCATGATCGCTTTGGTATGGAGCTGGGACACCCGGCTCTCGGTGACATCGAGAACGTCGCCGATCTCCTTGAGCGTGAGGTCCTCGTAGTAATAGAGCACTATCACTTTCTTCTCCTTTTCGGGAAGCTTCTTGATCGCATCAATAATATAGTCCCGTATCTCCTCTTTTTCAATCAATACGTCGGGGTTCATGCTCTCGGGAGCCTCGAGCGTCTCCAGGATCGAGAGTTCGTCGCTGTCATCGCCCAGATACCAGATGTCGTTAAGGGAAAGCATCGACGTTCCCGAGAGCTTGTTGAGCAGTGACTGGAACTCATCCATGCCTATTCCAAGCTCGTGGGCTATCTCCTCGTCCTCGACGGTTCGTCCAAGCTTGTTTTCAAGGTCCGAGATCGCCTGTTCAATCTGTTTGGCCTTCTGCCGGATGGAGCGGGGGATCCAGTCGATGGAGCGCAGCTCGTCGAATATCGCGCCGCGGACGCGCGTCATGGCATACGTCTTGAACTTGATTCCCCTGTTGGGGTCGAACTTGTTGATCGCATCGATAAGACCGAAAATACCGTACGATACCAGGTCGTCAAACTCTATACTCTGGGGCATGCCCATGGATATCTTTCCGGCAACGTATTTGACCAGCGGCGCGTATTTGATAACGAAGTAGTCCCGGAGGTCCTGGCCCCTGGTCTTGGCGAACTGCTTCCAGAGATCATCTTCGTTTATGGCGTCTAATTCCTTTATTTTTTTAGTGTTCATACAAAGTCCTTTTACCGGAATTTTACTCCTTATCCCGTGCAATCATGGTTCGTATCGCGTCGGCCATTATCTTCGGTTCATACCTGATGTTCTTTCGCTCGAAGAAGTGCTTTCCGAGCTTACCCTGTTCCGGCTTGGCCGAACTGTATGCGACGAAATCGCTTTCCTGCAAGGGCACGAACGCGTCCGTCCGCGCGGGCTCCCCCCAGGCCGCCGCATTCGCCTCGTTGCCGCTGTCAGGAGCGGCCTCTTCGGCCGAAGCTCCATCGGCCGGAATTCGCCGATCCTCGCCCGGAAGCTCCTTCAGTCCCTCGTCGCTAACCTGGCGGCCTGACATGGCTTTTAACATCTCATAGACCTCGGGGACGTATTTGCGAAATACATATATCGCAATATAGCCCAGAGCGGCAAAAACGAGCATAAGGACAAGCGACCTTCCCAGGATATGGCCCGCGCCGTTCCCGGCCACTATTCCCGCAGTCACCGAGAGAACCAGCGCCACAATTCCGAAAAGCGCCCCCGACCGGTATTCAAGCTGTATGTCGCCCATGTTCACCATAAATGGCCTTCTGAAAACACCGTCCAAATTATTTAATAGAAGCTGTCAGCGCAAATCAAGCTCTTTTTGGCTAATCGGCCTCCAGCGACTCCTGTTTGAAGAGCTGTTTGAAGAATCCGGCGATTCCGGAGCCTTTTGATTCCCCGATTTCGCGGTTCGCTATCCGGTCGGCGATAATAAAGATACAGCTTGACGCCTTTGATTTCGGATAGGTTACCATAAAGGGCTTCTGGTTCCGTATCGATTTCTGCACGTATATATCGTCGAAGATGAATCCCAGATTTTCCACCTTGATGTTGAGAAACTGCCCGGCGATATTGATCACCCGTTCCGCGACCTTCCTGCCCTCCGACACCGTCTGCACCCTGTTGACGACGAGACGGACCGGCTTGTCGGGCGCCTGCGAGGCGATCGATTTGATGATGCCGTAAGCGTCGGTAATGGCGGTCGGTTCAGGCGTGGTGATGACGATCACCTCGTCGGACGCGCTCACGAAGCTGAGCACGTTCTGCGAGATACCAGCGCCCGTGTCGACGATCATATAGTCGTCTTCGCCGAGGTCTGAAACGGCATCAATGAAATCCTGCCGCTGCTTTGCCTCGAGGTTCGCAAGCTGGTGGAAGCCGGACGCCCCGGCAATGATCTTGAAGCCCTCGGGCACCTCTATAACGATGTCCTTGAGCTTCTTTTTTCCCTTTATCACATGGTAGAGGTTGTACTTCGGAATGATGCCGAGTATCACGTTGACATTCGCGAGTCCAAGGTCGGCATCGAGAAGCGTCACCCTGGAACCGTCGCGGGCAAGCGCGATGGAGAGCGCCACGGCGAAACTCGTCTTCCCCACCCCTCCCTTGCCGCTCGTGATGGCGATAGTCCGCGTTTTCCGAACACCGTCGCTTTCAAGAACCAGCCGGCGTAAATTTGTAGCCTGATCCACGGCACGCCTCCCGTTACTGGTTTATGCTTCCGATCATCATGTTAACGAGCTTTTCGGGGTCCGCGATGTCGATATCGTTGGGAACCTCCTGGCCGGTTGTGTAGTACGCGATTGGTTTTTTATATTTGTCGGCCAGGTCGAGAACGTTTCCGATGAAGGCGGTCTCGTCGACCTTGGTCACTATTACACTGGTAAAATTCACTTTGTCAAACGATTTAAAGACGCTCGCAAGGTCGTGTTTCTTGGTGTTTGCGCTAACGCACAGGACCTTCTCGAAATCGTATTCGATCGTATCGGCATAGCTCTTGATTTCAGAAATTTTGAGGTCGTTCTTGTGGCTTCGCCCCGAGGTGTCCACCATTATGATCTCGGCCTTCTCGTGTTCGATTATTTCCTTGAACGCCTTCTGGTCGTTGACCACGTGCACGGGAATCTTCATGATCTCGGCGTACTTTTTCAACTGCTCGGTCGCCGCGATACGGTAATTATCGATCGTAATAAAGGCGACCCGGCAACCCTCGCGCAACGCGAATATCGCACCCAGTTTCGCCATTGTCGTGGTCTTTCCCACTCCCGTCGGCCCGATGAACATCAGCACTTTTTTCCTGCTCCCCTTTTTGAAGGGACCGCTGGTAACGATCCTGCTCTTCAACAGCTCGCGCAGCGTCTTTTCTATCTTGGAGCGGTCGTTGAGGTCGTCATGACTGACCGAGTTCCTCACCTCGCCGATGATGTTTTTGCACTCGTCCCTGCCGAAATCGTTGCTTTCAAGCAGATCCATGAACGGTCGCATAATCGATTCCTCTTCATGTAAGACGGCGCTTCTTTTCCCGCCTCCGTCCCCTTTCGCCTCCATCATCCTGTTAAGCGACTCCTTGAGCTCATGGAATTCCTTTTCGAGTTTTCGAAGAGACGATAGCTCTCTTTGCTCGATTTCGACCGTTTCGGCCGTTTCGGCCGCGATTGCGGGCCTCGTCGCCTCAGGAATGGCGCGGGCCGCGGCGAGCACCTTCTCGAAGCGTGCGGCGGACAGGTCGGGAGAGCGCGGCGACTCGACGGGTTCGACGGGCGACTGCACAACCGTCTCCATGCGCACACCCTTTTTCAGAATATCGTTGTCCCCCACCGTAAAGTCGATCGTACTCCTGGGCGAGGCCTTGGTCCTGGCCGCGGATTTTCGTTCCGGTATCGCGGCGGTGAGCTCCACCAGTTCCCTGGCAAGGAACTTCGAGTTGAACAGTCCGCCCTCTTTGACGTACTTGTGGCTGATCGGAATGGCGTCGTCGCCATGCTCCATCTTCAACTTCATCATCGCCTCGTTGTAGGTCTTGGCCTTTATCTTCACATACCTCATCTCGACTCTCCTTCTATCTTTTCTCGTTCATCAGGCCACGCTCGACATCGCGGCCGATGAAATAACGTTAATTTTCACGCTCGGAACTATCTCGTTATACGAAAGAACTATCGGGTCCGGGACCTCGCGCTGCAGCAGGCTGAACGTGACGCTGCGTATGTGCGGCGACACCAGAAAAACCGGCACATACCCCGTGCTTCGGGCCTTCACATACGAGTCCGTGAACGACTTGATAACGCTTCCGTGCGTGTCCGGGTCCAGCCCCAGGACCCGCCCCTCTATCGGGTCGTCGTGAATCGATGAACGCAGAATGTTCTCTATCTCCGGATCAACGGTGATCACCGACATAGTGTTTGTTTTGTCGGCGTATTCCTTGCATATCTGGCGGGAGAGCGCCACCCGCACGTATTCAGTCAGGATTCCCGTATCCTTGCTGAACTCCGCGTAGCTTGCGAGCGTCTCGAGGATGGTGATCATGTTGCGAATGGAGACGTGCTCGCGCAGAAGATTCTGCAGCACCTTCTGTATGTCGCCCAGCGACATCTTTCTCTCGGAAACCAGTTCGTTTATCACGGCGGGGTAGTCGTTCTTGATGTTATCGACGAGCTGCTGGACCTCCTGTCGCCCGAGTATCTCGTCGGCATGGCGCTTGATGATTTCGGTAAGGTGGGTGGCAATGATCGTCGGACAGTCGACCACGGTGTAACCGCGCTGCTCGGCCGTGCCGCGTACTTCCGGGTCTACCCATATCGCCTTCAGGCTGAAAACCGGTTCGGTGAACTCCGATCCTTCAATCTTATCCGTCACCTCGCCGGAATCCATCGCCATGAGCCTCCCCACCTGGAGGAGCCCGCCGCCGACCTCGACGCCCTTGATGAGGATCGAATAAGAGCTTGATTCAAGTTCCATATTGTCACGAATACGAATGGGCGGAACGATGAGCCCCATCTCGAGCGCGCTTCTGCGCCGTATGTTGGTGATGCGGTCCAGGAGCGTGCCCCCCTGTTCGGGGTCGACCAGGGGTATGAGACTGTAACCGATTTCCACCTCGAGCGGATCGACCTGTATCAGCGATATCACCGATTCCGGCTTGTGCTCCTTCAACGCCGCCTGTTTCTCATCCACCCGCGCCTTCTCGAACTGTTCTTCGCGGGTCTGGTTGAGCACGTATCCAAGGGCGCCGAGCCCTGCGGCGAGCAGGAGAACAGAGAACTTCGGGAACCCGGGGATGAGCGCGGACAGGGCCAGCGCGCCGGCGGTGATCATGAGCGCCCGGGGCTGCTGGCTGAGCTGTTTCGCCAGGTCATCGCCGAGGTTCTCATCGGAGACCGCGCGCGTAACGATGATACCGGTGGCGGTGGTGATGAGCAACGATGGGATCTGTGCGACCAGTCCGTCGCCGATGGAAAGCAGGGTGTACGTTCGCAGCGCCACGTCGAATGGCTCACCGCGCATCACCATGCCGATTATGAATCCTCCGATGATGTTGATGAGGATGATGACGATGCCGACCTTCACATCGCCCTGGACGAACTTCGAGGCTCCATCCATGGCGCCGTAGAAGTCGGCCTCTTTACGGATCTCGCCCCGGCGCTTGCGGGCCTCTTCCTCGGTGATAACGCCGTTGGAGAGATCCGAATCGATACTCATCTGTTTGCCCGGCATAGCGTCGAGGGTAAACCTGGCGGCGACTTCCGCGGTCCGCGTCGCGCCCTTGGTGATGACGATGAACTGCACGGCGGTGAGGATGATGAAGATGAGCACCCCGACGACGTAATTGCCCCCGACAACGAACTCACCGAAGGTACGGATAATCTTGCTATCGAAGGCCGCCCCCTGCAACAGGATGAGCCGCGTTGACGACACGTTGAGCGCAAGACGAAACACGGTTGTCACGAGCAACAACGAAGGAAACACCGAGAAATCGAACGAGCGCGGCACGAACATCACCACGAGCAGAGTGAGTATCCCCAGCATGATGCTTATGGATAACAGGAAGTCCAGAAGAAACGTGGGGATGGGGATGATAAGCATGGAGACAACGGCGATAACCCCGATCCCCATCAGGATATCGGTCTTATTCATCCAGCCCAGGTTATCGCCCAATCCTCGTGTTCCGTCCGCCATTATATCCTGCCTCGTTCTCTCAAATAGCCTGCTGGTATCCGCGTTTTCGGTACAACTCGGCATAGACCAGGGTTACCGCGTAAAAAAGGTCCCCGGGAATGATGTCTCCCACCTCGAGGCGCCTGTGGAGCTCCTGCGCGAGCGGCCTGTTTTCAACCAGCATCACCTCGTTCTCGCGGGCGATCTGCCGTATGCGCAGTGCCATGCTGTCCACACCTTTCGCGACCACCATCGGCGCGGTCATTACGTCATTATCGTATTTCAGCGCGACCGCGAAGTGCGTCGGATTGGTCACCACGACGTCGGCCTTGGGAACCTCGCGGATCATGTTTTTCATTACGATCTCCCGCTGCATTTCGCGCAGACGCGCACGGAGGTATGGGTCCCCCATCGTCTCCTTCATCTCCTCCTTCATCTCCTGCTTCGTCATCTTGAGGGAGTCGATGAACTCCCGTTTCTGGAAAATGTAGTCGGGGATCGAAAGGAGCAGCATGATCGCCGCCGCCCACAGGATGATTTTGAGCGCCAGTATACCGATTATCTGAAGCGCCATCGCGATGGAAACGTCCGGGGTTTTCAGTATTTCATCGTAATCGCTGGCAATAATCAGGCACGTGACACCGCCGATGACCACAACCTTGAACAACGACTTGAAGAGGTTCATCGCCACCTGCTTGGAGAAGAATATCTTGCGCAGCACGGTGGCCGGATCGAACTTCAGCTTCGACGGATCGAATTTAAGGGGATGGGTCGACACCTGGAAACCGACCTGCACCACGTCCCCCAGGAAGGCGGCGATGCTCACTCCGATGAACAACGGAATCAGGATCTTCGCGGACTCGACCGACACATGGTACAGCTCGATAAGAATGCTCCTCTCGGTAAGCGAGAAGCGCGAGAACGACGACATGTAATACTTCGTCATCGCCACCATCGAATCGTAAATCCAGGAAGCGAAGAAAAAAATGATCAGGAAACCGAATATTACGACCACCGCCTGCGGCAGTTCCTGGGTTTTGGCGACCTGCCCCTTCTCGCGCGCTTCGCGGAGCTTCTTGTCGGTGGGATCCTCGGTCCGCCCCTCGTCCTCGGAGGCGAAACGCTGCAGGTCGAAGCGGAAACCCCTTGGCGCGGGCACATCCTCCACGATATTAAAAGTCCTGATGTTCAACTCGTTCAGCATCGACCCGCCATCATCCACCGTTGATTTGACCCGCACCAAACCCGCGCCGCAAAGCTCACGCGGGCCAGTATACGAGCACCTTGTATATAAACTGGAAAGTCCGGTCCAGCGACACCGACATCACCCTCACGATAAGCGGGGTAATCGCGAGCATCACCCCGAACGCAACCATGATCTTCAGCGGAAAGCCAAGCATCATGATGTTCATCTGGGGCGCCACCTTCGAGAGCACCCCCATGCTGATCGATAGCAGAAAGATCGTCGCGACCACCGGAATCGCGATCTTGAGCGCCACTACGAACATGCCGCTGAAGACATAGGCGACATGCTTCGCGAGCGTCCCCGTCGCCCCCGTATCGAGCGTGAGAAGCGGCGCGAGCTCGAACGATCGATAAATCGCCTTGATGAGAAAATGGTGTCCTCCGATCGAAAGAAACACGAGCATCCCGATAAGGTTCTTAAGCTGTCCGACCAGCGGTATCGACACCTGTGCGAGCGGGTCGAATACCTCATTTATACCGAAACCGATCTGCACCGAAAAAAATTCGCCCGAGAGCTGAAACGCCGCGACGATCACCGCAACCAGGAAGCCTATGTAAATCCCGATCCCGACCTCTTTCAACACCAGGAGGGCATAGAGCCCCATGTTTCCCGTAAGAGCATAACCCTTCTGGGCCACCACGGGAAAAATAACGATCGTGACCAGAAACGCGAAAAGCGCCTTTATCCTAAACGGGATCACCCCACTTGAGTAAAATGGGGCAATGACCATCATCGAACTCATCCTCATCATGATGAGCAGGAAAACCTGGAAGTGATAGGCGAAGTATTCCATCCTATCCCGCACCGATCTTCGATATCATGAGAAAGATGTTTTTTGTATAGTTCACCATCGTATGGATTATCCAGGCCGCCATTAATATAAACGTTACGAAGATCGCCACGATCTTCGGGACGAAGGTGAGCGTCTGCTCCTGGATCGAGGTGGTGGTCTGAAAAATCGAAATCACCAGGCCCACGAGCATGCCGACCCCCAGAAGCGGCGCAGAGACGATCATGATCGTCATGAGCGCCTCGCGCAACAGTTTGATTACCATAACGTCAGTCAAATTAAATCTCCGTAACGGAAGTCATCAGCCGAACGATTTCACGAGCTCGTGAATAAGGAGATTCCACCCGTCTACGAGTATAAAAAGCACGAGCTTGAACGGCAGCGAGATCATCACCGGCGGCAGCATTATCATACCCATGGCCATGAGGACGCTCGCCACCAGCATGTCGATCACGATGAAAGGTATAAAAATATACACGCCTATCTCGAAGGCCCTCTTGAGCTCGCTAATCATGAACGCCGGAACCAGACAGTACGTGGGGACGTCCTTCTCGCTTTTCGGCCGCTCGAGCTTTGCGAGCTCTATAAAGAGCGCTATGTCCTTTTTACGGGTCTGCTTGAACATGAACTTGCGCAGCGGCTCCATCGCCTGTTCGTAAAACTTCTCGTTCGAAATCTTGCCCTGCAGGTAGGGCTGCAGGGCCTTCTCGTTGATTTCGGTAAACGTCGGGGCCATGATGAAGAACGTGAGGAAGATGGAAAGGCCCACGATCACCTGGGTCGGCGGCATCTGCTGGAGCGAGAGCGCCCGCTTCACGAAGTCAAGGACGATCACGACGCGGGTAAATGACGTCATCATCATCGCGATCGCCGGCGCGAGGGTGAGGATTGTGAGAAGGAAGAGCATCTGGAGCGACAGTGCCACTTCCTTGGGATTGGCGGCCTCGCGGATGTCGAAGGTTATGCGCGGTATCGGCATGCGCACGCCCCCCGCCTCCTGGGCGAACAGGACGGCCGGAACCAGTATAAAAACTGCGGCGAGCAGTGCGGTGGAGACTTTATTCCTCATCGTTCATACCGTTGAGCTTCTTTAGTCGTTCGCGCTGACGGACGATGTAATCTATCCTGTCGGACCGGCCCTCATCGGTGCGGGCGGAAAAGTGACCGCGCTCCCGCGAGGACGGCATCGTTTTTTTTATTATTTTTCCGAGCTGGGTTGTCAGGAATTCATGGAACCCCCCCGGCTGCGCGGAGGGACTTTTTGTCGAAATAAGACGAATGCGGTCCACTTCGTCCTTTTCCTTTATCTCCATGATAAGGTTAATGCTGCTATCGGTTACACCCAGCACCAGCACCCTGCCCGCCAGATCCACCACCTGGAGGAATTTATTCGGCCCCATCGGTGAAACAAGGAGCGTCTGCACGCCGGCGCCCCCGGGAAGCTGTATCCCCGCGCGCCGGGTGACAAACCTAAAGAAGTAATAAAACCCGCCGACGAGCATGCCGATCACAATGAGCGTCTTGATGATGGTCCAGGCGTAGGACTCCTCCTCCACGGTAGGTTCTTCATAGCGGTAGAGGTCCTCGGCGCCCGCCTCGGGCGCATCCTTCGCTTTCTTTTCCCCGGACGCGGCGCCATTATCGGCAACCTGCTCCCCGGGGACCCCCTTTTCCGAATCGGCCTGATTTTTCTCGCGCTCGACGGCCTTGTCGACCTTGTCGTTCCGGGCGGACTTCATATCCTCGGCTGCCGCCACCCTGGCACGCTCGCGCGCGGCCTCTGCGCCATATATGGGACATAATCCAGTCACCACACAAAAAATAATAAGGCACGCCGCGGCTGCAACCGCTCCCAGCGGCCTGTCCGGTATACCTGCTTTTCCGTTTCGTCTCATTATGTCTCTTTAATGTCCGTACTTTCTTCCCATAAATAAAACACCGTACGCGACCCCCGACAACCCGAGATCCAACGCACGAACCAGCTTTACTGTATCTTGTTCAGCCGCTCAGCCGGGCTGACGATATCCGTTACACGGACACCGAAGTTTTCATCGATAACCACAACCTCGCCCTTCGCGATGAGCTTGCCGTTTACCAGAAGGTCCACCGGCTCGCCGGCGAGCTTGTCGAGCTCTATAATGGAACCCTCCCCCAGACCCAGGATGTCCTTCACCAGCTGGCGGGTCCTCCCGAGCTCCACGGTCAGCGTCATCGGGACATCGAGCAGAAGCCCTATGTTTCCACTCACTCCGGAGGGAAGTCCTTCGCCCAGCGGCGGAAACTTGACCGGGCTTATGCCGACCTGCGGCATCTGCTGTTGGCCCATACCCATCTGCTGCTGGGCCGCATACTGCTGCTGGGCCGGCGCCGCTTCTGCGGCTCCGCCGCGCGCCAGGTCGGAGGCCATGGGAGCTTCCATTATATGATAAAACTTGGAGTTTAGAATTCCCTCAATGCTTATATTGTAGGTGATCTTCGCCAGTTCTCCGCCGGGCGGAAGCCTCAGGTCGGCCGCTCCGGCCGCAACGGAAAGCGCCGGCGGCATTGTGTTGATCGGACGTCCCATCCTGTCGGCGAACTGATTGGCCGACGAGGATAAAAGCTGGCTGACGAACTCCTGAATGGTGCTCTGGTGCGCTTCGGTGAGTTCAGCGGGAGGGGTTCCCGATTCATCGCCCATCATCAGCGAGGAGATCACGCCGGCATCGTTCGAACTGAACAGGATCAGGTTCCTGCCATTGAGGCTCCCCGAGTATCCCATGGCCACCTGCACATACTGCCGGCCGAAATCGGCGCGCACGGCGTCGGGCGCCTTCAGCTCGACGGTGGCGTTGGTGATTTTAATGTTCTTCCCCAGATAGGCCGAAAGTGACGGCGCCGCAACGGCCATGGCGCGGTTGAGCGCATCGGCCAGGGAATCGCGATCGACGGGCGAGAGGGAGCCCGCTCCCATCGACATGTCCGCTGCCAAACCGGCCCCGGGCGATGAGAGCATATCATCCGCCCCCTGCAACAGGGCATCAATTTCATCCTGCGATAACGAACCGTCACCCATGGTTTCCTCCTGAAAGATCCGGGGACATCAATTGACCACTATCTCCTTAAAATACACTTCTTTGATCTTGCCGGCGATCAATATCACGTTGACATGCGCCTTTATCTCCTCCGAAAGATTGATGATCTCCTCGACGGAGTCCATCTCCTCATACGACTTGGAGCGAAGGATGATATTGATGATGTGCTGGAACTGCACCGTCCGCTGCACCAGCTCCTGATTGATTTTCGGATTGCTGTCATAGCCGAGCGAGACCGTTATCTTCGCGAAATGGGGTTCCGGGTCCCTGGTCGTCGTCGAGAACGCGGGCAGGTCAAAGTGCGCGAGCGGGGCCGGCGGCGGCGCCACCACGATATCCTGCTCCCTTTCGTACTTCTTTTCCTGCACGTACTTGGTCACCAGATAGGATATGCCGATCATCAGGAAGACCAGTAGTATCGCCCCTACCACGTAGAGGAGTATCTTGACGATCCTGGAAACGTCGGCCCGGGAGCCGGCGGCGGCCTCTTCCGATCGGCCACCCTCTTCCTCTTCTATCTCGTCGACACCTACCCTTTCGTTGTCCCCCATATCCTCTCCCTGCTGCGTCCGCTGTCGGCGTGCGGAAGCGTTCCCTCCCCGGCGCGGCGGAGGAGCTCAATTAATTTCATGAATAAATTCGCGCATTTTGTTGACACGATATCATATTAATTCAAAAATGTCAATTAATTTATAATTATGTCTCCAGGCTTTCATGCCGCCTACCGCCATTCCTCGCCGGGCAGCGGCCGCTGGATATCCCTGTGTTTGCTTTCTTCCACGGCCTTCTCTTTCAGAATCACGATCTCGACGCGCCGGTTGAACCCGCGCCCTTCCGGGGTGTTGTTGTCGTCTATCGGACGATACTGCCCGAAGGCCACCGCGGAAATCTGGCGCGGATTGAGCTTCTCCTCTTCGGTGAGATACCTGAGCACATTGACGCTGCGGGCCGAGGAAAGCTCCCAGTTGGTCTCGAATCCCTGGCGCACGCCCGCCGGCGGAATGGCCCTGTCGTCCGTGTGGCCCTCGATCCTCACGAAATTGCTGATGGACCGTATGATGCCGCCCACCTTGCGAAGCACGGGCTTAATATCGTCCCGCAGCCGCGCGCTTCCGGTGTCGAAATACGAATCGCCGGTAAGGGTGATGACAAGCCCGCGCTCATCCTCCCTGATCCGCACCTGCTTGGACTGGATCTCAGGCTTAAATACCTCCTCGGCCTTCCGGAGCGCCCTGGAGAGCTGTTTGGCCCGCTCGGTGGCGGGAAGCGCCATCATGTTATGGCCCAGCTCCATGAGGCGCCCCTTGGACATCGACGCCCCGCCTTCCATAAGCCCGAGCGCCCCGCGGAAGGAGGTGATCGTCATCTGCATCTCCTCCTGGCTCACCGTGGTGACGTCGCCCATCATAATAATGAAAAAGGTCATCATGAGCGTGTTCATGTCCGACATGGTGACCATCCAGCCGGGCGTGCTTCGCCGCCCGGCCTTTTTCATCTGCTTCGCCATTACTCGCCGACCTCCTGCGAGATCGCCTCGCGCTCAGCCGGCGGCAGGAAGGATACCAGTTTGTCCTTCACGATGCGTGGATTGTCCCCGGACTGTATCGAGAGCACTCCTTCTATCATGATCGACTTCAGGAGCACCTCTTCGCCGGTGCGCAGATCGAGTTTCGTCGATATCGGCAGCGCTATGAGGTTCGCGAAAATGGCGCCATACAGTGTGGTGATAAGGGCGACCGCCATGTAGGGGCCGATCCTTGCCCTGTCCTCCAGGTTGACAAGCATGAGGATAAGGCCTATAAGGGTTCCGATCATACCGAATGCCGGTGCGTAATTACCCCATTCATCGAACATCCGCTTGTTGCTTTCGTGGCGAGTCATCATGTTTTCGAGCTCGGTTTCCATGATGCGCCGCACCAGCTCGGGGTCCGTGCCGTCCACCACCAGCTGTATCCCCTTTCGGAGGAACTCATCATCGAGCTCGTCGAGGTCGTCCTCCAGGGCCAGAAGCCCCTCGCGGCGCGCCTTTTCGGAAAATGACACCAGGGTGATGATGAGCTCCCCGGGATTGTACTTCTGGGTGAACAGGGCGATCTTGAAATAATCCCATATTTTAAGGAATTTCACCAGCGGAAACGATACAAGCATGGCGGCTATCGATCCACCGATGGTGATCATCACCGACGGCGGGTCCCAGAAGAGAAGCAGGCTCCCCCTGGCGAAAAGGATACCGAGAATCAGAAATACGAAACCGCTTATAAGACCTATAATGGTTGCTATGTCCATGCAGACACTCCGCTATGAGTCCAGATTGCACCTGCGCCAGAGAGACGCATCCTCTCTTGTTTATCGGCCTTTACGCCCAATTATTCAAGTATGCGAGCCGTCCGGGGCGAATTTATTTCGCAAACCCCGTTCATCCGTCGATGGTCATTCCCCGTCCTTGAAAAACAGCGAACGGTTGTAATCGCGTATCATTTTCAGAATATCATCGATTGGATCGGCGACCACGTACTTATGTTCGTTGGTAAGGGTGATGACCGTATCGGGCCGCGCCTCGACGAGCTCGATATGGTTGTGATTCAGGATGAATTCCTCTCCATTCAAACGGTGGACACGTATCATTTCACCTCCTCCGCCTTCTGTCGAGAAGTCTCAGGTGCTCCTCGAGACGGGCTTTCCGGACCGCCCTTTCCGAACAGCCCGGCTCACTGCTATCAATTATCGGCAGGCTCTGCCGGGGCAATAAGTCCTCAAGCCACATCTTCGCCGCGAGGAACTGGCCGTTGGTGAAATAAGCCCTGCCGTTTCTGTCGACCACATATTCGCGCGCGCGTCGGATGGCGGAGAATTCCAGGGTCTCGGGCGCGGCGAACCTGTCACAGGCCTCGATGTACCGCGCGTGGCGGAGTGTTCCTCGCAGATAGAAGGAGCGGTGAAATGCAAGATCATTCCCCGCCAGGGCGAGCGTGCCGATGGGACACCCCAGTGCGAGCGATACCGCCTGTGTGGTCACGATGCTCCCGGTGGCCACAAATCCCAGATCCTCGCCCGCCTCCCTCCAGAGCTCATCGTAGAGCTCGCCGCGCAGCATCCAGTTGTAAAAAGAAACATCGCCCCTCCAGGCCAGAAGCGTGCTGTGCGCCATGCAGCTGAAAGCCAGCAAATGCATGGAGGCGGTCTCGATTCCGTCGAAAAAACCGGCCGGAGTGGTTTCACAAGAGATGACGAAGCCGGGCCGGATTCCCCGTTTAACCAGGGGCCGAAGCGCCATGTCCGCGGCGATTATGACGAGCTCGCGCCTGTTCCCGTATTTTTTAAGCTCCCGGAGCTCGGTATCGAGGGAGGGGCCCGCGCCGATAACAACGACATGTTTGCCCGATAACAGCCCTACGACCCGCTTGAGGCCGCCGAAACGCCTGATATACGGCAGGTTCTTTCTCAGGTTTACGCGAAAGGCACGCTGCCGCTCCGTTGCTATGCCCTCGTTTATACCCTGGAACAGCTCGTCCCTATTCATTCACATCCTTAAAATAAATCACACTGTACAATAGACCTGTTGCAAATCTCGGCAACATCGGGTTTCCCCCGTTTTTCTTTACTCCACCACCGTATCGCCGATAAGCGAAGACACCATTACCAGTTCAAAACCCCGGTTTCGCAATCCGGAAATGATGGCGGGGACCGCGACGCATGAAGCGGTCTTATTTCCATGCATATGAAGCAGTATAATGGACCCGTTTCGGACGCCGCCAAGCACGGCCCTTGTCACCTGTTCGGGTGTTACGTCATTCCGGTAATCGTCGGCCGCGACATCCCACAATACGGTGTGGAATCCGTTTCGCGCGGCGGCCTCCCTCACTACCGGATCGACCTTCCCATAGGGCGGCCTGAAAAGCCTCCCCTGCCTGCCCGTCAGCCGATGAATAGCGCTCTGTGCGCGCAGGATCTCTTCGGTGACCGATTCTGATGATTTTCCGGTGAGATCGGGATGGGTATGAGAATGGTTACCCAGTTCGAAATGCCGGACGCTTCCTATTTTACGTACCATCTCCGGAAAGCCCTCCGCGAACCGTCCCGTAAGGAAAAAGGTCGCGGGTGTCTTCGACGCGACCAGGTGGTCGATCAGGCGGCTACAGCCTTCATGGCCCGCGTTTATCTCCCCGGAATCGAAACTGAGTGCGACGCGCGGACGTTCCCGCGGGCCGTGCTTCCAGACCCGGGGCGCGACGGGCGGCAATTCCATTACTCGACCGAGCTGCGGCCCGGGCACAAGAGGCGGACGCAGTATTTGCCGTAGCGGCTTACGCCTTAATTCCGGGGCGAGCCGGGCCGGCCGCGACGGTGCATCCGGGGCCACCGGCGGTCTACCCTTTACCAGCAGGCTTTCGGGCGGCGGCTTCTCCGTACCCGGAGCATAGGTCAATACGACCGGCGCGGCTGCGAGTCCCGGCATGGCTTCATCCGCGCCGTGGGAATCCGGCAGCGCCGGTGTGTCTCCATCAAGCATCGCTCTTCCGTACGATCGCGTTTTTATTTTTTTTGCAATATGCGCATGATACTGTACAATGCGGCCCCTGTAGACGACAACGGCGGCGTAACAGCGGCGTTTAATCGGCTGGACCATGGATTCCAGCGACGTTTTGCCCGTAAGGCCAGCCCATCCCGCAAACACGGCGATTCCCACAAACGCCAGAAGCGTCGCATGAGCTGCGGTAAAACCTGGTCGTCGATACATTATATGCCTTCCGGAAAAAACGTTCCCGCTCCTATACTTTTCGACAAATAACCGCCGACGCTTCGCGTATTTTTAACCGTACCAATGCCGCCGCCAATCCGCAAACGATGGGCAAGGTTTATGCCGGTACGGAAAACAAGTAAGCAAACGCTAAAATCATCGCGTCGGCAGTATAGTGCTTGCGAAAGAATACAGGCTGTCATAGTACTGAAAATTGACAGGGTGTATAATCGGAAAGACGGCAATCCCGGAATTTCCCCCGGATTTACCGCCGGAGGATGCTAAGCACGCTCGAGATTGCCTTGAATACAAAATACGGCGTTCTTTCATCCGCTTGATAATATGCGGGGGGTTATATGGAAATACTCAAGTCAATAATGTCACGCCGGAGCATTCGTCGATATACCGGGGAAAAGATCGCTCCTGATCAGATACGGATGATTATCGAGGCCGGCATGGCCGCGCCGTCCGCAGGCAACCAGCAGCCATGGCATTTTATCGTACTCGACGAACGCGCCGTTCTCGACGCGATACCAGAGCATCATCCGCACTCATCCATGATACGCGAAGCTACGGTCGCCATCCTGGTTTGCGGGGATGTTTCGGCCGAAAAGCACCGGGGTTACTGGGTACAAGACTGTGCCGCGGCTACGGAAAACATGCTCGTTGCAGTGACCGCCCTCGGACTTGGCGCGGTATGGCTCGGGGTGTATCCGCGGGAAGACCGCGTAAAAGGGCTGAAAGGCCTGTTTGGCCTGCCGGACCACATCATCCCCTTCTCACTCATACCCATTGGCCGGCCGGCCGAGGAGAAGCCTTCCGCGGACCGCTACGACCCTTCCCGCATCCACTACAACCGCTGGTAAGACCGACCGTTTCCGCCACTTACCCATCAACCCGCTGATTGTCGGCGCCGTTATTGCCGCTGCCGTTCAGCCCCGCGGTCTCTTTAATACGCCGCCGCAGGTACGCGCTTATCAGCACCACCACGACCACTACAACCACCAGTGCGAGTGCCCCGAACTGGCTCCGGGTGATCCATCGGATGAGCGTGTCCCGTTCGTAAGCGCCGAAATAGCCCAGGTACACCCAGAAGGGAACACTGATGAGCGCGGCGAAACCGTCGATCGCAATAAACTTGGGGAAACTGACGAAGCGCGTAATACCGGCCGTCGCGAATATGGGCGTTCGCAGGCCCGGCATGAAGCGTGCCGCGAAAATGACCCAGTATCCATGACGATTGAATCGTCGCTTAACGGCGGCATAGCGCGCCGGGGTGAGTATCCTGGCCACGAATTTAAGGCGGAGAAAGCGCTCGCCGAATATTCTGCCCAGGTTGTAAACGGTACCGTCGCCGATAAGCACGCCCGCCATCGCGATGACGGTCATAAAGTGCACATTGGTGTATCCCAGGCCGGAAATGATGCCCCCCGCAACCAGGGAGATGTCTTCCGGTACGGGAAGACCGAAACCGCACAGAAGGAGCACGCCGAACACGGCGATATAGCCGTATAGCTCGTAAAAATTGACCAACGATTGAATCTCAAACACGGGAGCCTCTGCCTCTCTTTCAATAGTAAGCCATTCTTCACACCAGAACCCGCCGGAGACAAATATTTTTCGCTCCGGAGCGTCAATTATTTATGATTTCTTAACGTGCAGCCGGGCTGTGCGCCCGCGGGAAGTGACGGTCCCATGGACGAACAGCCCGACGCTGACGTTTTATAGGGCTATACTGCGAAGAGTATACGCGACCGCAATACCGAGGTAGGTGCCAACCACCCAACCGACAATGCCGGTGACCACGCCGGTGATCACCACTTCGCGGTTCTTGAGAGCAGATGCGACCATCGGCACAAGCGGCGGCGAGCATATACCCGCGACCGAGGTGACGATGACCGTATCGGCGTCGATTTTGAAGATCCTGGCAAGCGATACATGCAGCAACAGGCAGGCGATGATGGTGAAGGCCACATAGACCAGCATGATCGGCGCGGTCGTAACCAGTTTGCTCATATCGGCCATGGAACTTACGACAAGACTGAAAATCAATATGAAATAATTACCCGCCTGGTAGGTCATTTTAATATTCCGCACGGCCGGTATGAACGAAAAGATAATGCCCAGCGTGCAGATGACCAGTATCGCCACGACGAACGCGGTGTCCTCTTTCAAAAGCAAAAAAGACGCGCCGCCGGTGATGAAGATCGCGAGTGCAAGGCCGAAAGCGCCGAGAAGCGGCGGGAAAACAGCCCTGGAAAAAATTCCTTCGTATGAATTTAAAGAAAAAGAAACGTCTTCGCTTGCGTTATCGGCCTTCCTGAAAGCCGGAAGAAATTTAAGAAAAACCCGCTGCCCTATCGTCATGAGAAAAAGCAGATATACGGACGAAACGACCAGGTCCGAAGTGTGAGCGGCGATGTACAGAGTCTGGTCGGTCTGAAGCGCCGTCGCGATCGCCCCCAGGTTCACCGTGCCGCCCGTATAGACGCCGACGAACATACCCGCGACCTTCCATGTTTCCTGGCCGATAATTCCGGCGAAGATGAAGTATCCCGCCACGGCGACAATGATAATGGCAATAATCTGAAGCATGTACGAGAGCATGGATTTTCCCGCCAGTCGGGTCCAGCGGCGCACATCGAGCGAGAAAAACATGAGCGGCAGCGCAAGCGAAATATTAACCAGCATGAGCGGCTGCTGCACTTTTGAAAAATCGGGCGGGATCACGCCGATATTCCCGACGATGATCCCGGCGACGTAGCAGACCACTACCGCGCCTAATTTGTCAATGGAAGAAAACCGCCTGCAGAGTTGTATCGCCACCACGGGGAAAAGAAGATAGAACAGCAGCATTCCGGCAAGTACGGCCATAGAACCTCCCATAATCGCACTTAAAGAATATCGTTCATTTAGTGAACTATATTCAGCCACTTAAACTGCATGTCAACACATTTTACACTTCCAATTATTCTTGACGAACGATCGTCGGTGCACCATGCTTGCGGCGTCCGGTCGTTCTATTCCGCGCCGGGAGGGCTTTTGGTCGAACGTCGCGCGGGTTATAACAGAACCCGATACTCACAGTGCATGCTTCGGAGGGAATATGCAGGAATTCCACGAGGTCATCAAATCGATCAACGGCTACCTCTGGGGGCCGGCCATGCTCATACTGCTGTTCGGCACGCATATCTTCCTGACCGTCCGCCTTCGTTTCATACAACGCTACACCGGCCTCGGAATACGGCTTTCGTTCGCCAGGGACACCGACGGACACGGAGACGTAAGTCACTTTGGCGCCCTCACCACGGCCCTCGCCGCCACCATTGGCACCGGCAATATCGTCGGTGTCGCGACCGCCGTAGCGCTTGGCGGGCCCGGGGCCGTGCTATGGTGCTGGCTTACCGGCGTTTTCGGTATATCGACCAAGTACGCCGAAGCGGTGCTCGCGGTCAAATACCGCGTTAAAACATCGGACGGCAGCATGCTGGGAGGCCCCATGTATGCGCTCGAGCGCGGACTTAACGCCCGCTGGCTGGCCATGCTCTTCTGTTTTTTTACGGCAATTGCGGCCTTTGGTATCGGCAATACCGTACAGGCCAACTCCATCGCCGCAATGGTGGAGGAAACTTTCGCGGTGTCACCATGGATCACCGGCGCGCTGATGAGCGTTCTGGTCGGCGTCGTCATCCTCGGAGGCATCAAATCCATCGCGCGCGTATGCGAAAAGCTCGTTCCCTTTATGGCTTTTTTTTATATCACCGGATGCATCATAATCCTTTTTATCAATGCAGGCGTTATCCCCGAAACGGTAGCGCTTATCGTTAAATCCGCGTTTACAACCCAGGCCGCCGGCGGCGGGTTTGCGGGCGCGACGGTGATGATGGCCGCCCGTTTCGGAATCGCCCGGGGGCTTTTTTCGAACGAATCCGGGCTCGGCTCGGCCCCCATCGTCGCCGCCGCGGCCCAGACGCGCAATCCCGTCAAACAGGCTCTCGTTTCCTCGACGGGCACCTTCTGGGACACCGTCGTGATTTGCGCATTGACCGGCCTGGTGCTCGTAAGCGAAATCGTTCTCAATCCCGCGGACCTCGGCGGTCTCACCGGCGCGGCGCTCACCAGGTCCGCCTTCGCGAAGATCCCGGTGATAGGGCCCGTACTTCTGACCGTCGGCCTGCTTACTTTCGTGTTTTCCACGATTCTCGGATGGTCGTATTACGGCGAGCGCGCCGTCGAATACCTTATGGGCAAGCGGGCCATCCGCCCGTACCGCTACCTCTGGGTGCTCGGCGTGATGGTAGGCTCGGTCGCCGCCCTCCCGCTGGTCTGGGACCTCGCCGACGCCATGAATGCGATGATGGCCATTCCAAACCTTGTTTCACTTTTACTATTGAGCGGCGTTATCGTCGCCGAGACCCGTAAATACCTGTGGGATGACAATCTCGACGCCCATGCGCACCATGACAACCGCCCGGTCGAGGGCAAGCCATGAGCGATAATCCCGAAAGGGAACACTGGGGCTCTAAAATCGGGTTCATTTTCGCCGCCGCGGGCTCCGCTATCGGCCTCGGAAACATCTGGAAATTCCCATCTCTGGTCGGCGCAAACGGCGGCGGCGCGTTCGTTTTTGTGTATCTTGTCTGTATCCTTATCGTCGGTCTTCCCATCATGATAGCCGAGATCGTTATCGGACGGCACACGGCGAAAGGCCCCGTCGGCGCGTTCAAGATAATCGGCGCCGGAAGCCGCTGGCGGTTTATCGGCTACATGGGAGTACTCTCCGGTTTCTTCATTATGACGTTTTACAGCGTGGTGGGCGGGTGGACCCTCGGTTACATCGCAAAAAGCCTGTCGGGCGCGATCAATGCCGTCAAGGATATCTCCACCGCCGAAGCCGTGTTCGACGGTTTCGTGCGAAACCCGGTCGAGGCGATAGGGTGCCACTTTCTGTTCATGGCCGCCACCATGTTCATCGTTATACGCGGCATAAAAAACGGCATTGAGAAGTGGAGCAAGGTGCTTCTGCCGCTTCTTCTCGTCATACTTCTGGTCTTGGTCGGCAAGGGGCTCACCATGGACGGCGCTCTCGACGGGCTTGCCTTCTATCTCAAACCGGATTTCTCTAAAATTGAATTTAAAACCATTATCGAGGCCATGGGTCAGTGTTTCTTCAGCCTGAGCCTCGGTATGGGCGCCATGATAACCTACGGGAGCTACCTCTCCCGGAAGGAAAAGGTCCTCGGCTCTTCGCTTCAAATCGTCGCCTTCGACACCCTGGCGGCGCTGCTCTCCGGGCTCGCCATCTTCCCCGCGCTCTTCGCCGTGGGAATGACCCCCGAAATGGGCCCCGGGCTTACATTCAACATCCTGCCCGTCGTTTTTTCAAAGATGAGTTACGGCACCGTTTTCGCGGCTTTTTTTTTCATCCTGCTGTTTATTGCCGCACTCACCTCGGCGATCTCACTTGTTGAAGTTGTCGTTGCCTATGCAACCGACGAAAAAGGCTGGAGCAGGAAAAAGGCCGTGTTGATTTTCGGGACGGCGATCTTCATCCTCGGAATTCCGGCCGCGCTCTCATTCGGCGTTCTCGCCGAATTCCGGCCGTTTTTCGGCAATACCTATTTCGACTTCATGGACAAGCTCACGACCTTCTACATGCTGCCTGTCGGAGGTCTTTTAATCGCGCTCTGCCTGGGCTGGAAATACGGCCTCGAAAAAACAATGCACGAGCTCGACGTTGACACAAAAAGCGTCTTTATCGAAAAGCTGTGGGCCGTTACGATCAAGTATATCTCGCCTTTCATTCTCGCGGTGATTATTTTATATTTCGGCGTTTATCGTCTGATCGCAGGGTGACAAAGAGTATAATGAGGCCACTCGCGTCTTTGACGACAGACCGTAAAGCGACGGAGGTCCGATGAAAAAATGGGAGATACTCGATCGCGCCGACTTGATCTCGACCGGTGTTTTTTCCATACAAAGGCTGCAATGCCGTCATCCCGTAAATAAAATCGAACATCCTTTTTACCTTCTAAATACGCCCGACTGGATTAATGTCGTCGCCCTGACGGACGATAACCGGTTTATAATGGTCCGCCAGCATCGCCTCGGCACCGACGAGTGCACGCTGGAAACGCCCGCCGGTCTTATCAACGCCGGCGAGGAACCCGCGGCCGCCGCCTTCCGCGAGCTCCAGGAAGAAACCGGCTATACCGCCGCCGATATTGTTTTACTGAAGCGCCTTTCCGCCAATCCGGCCATTCTCACAAATTACATATATTTCTACCTTGCAACCGGTTGCAGAAAGACGGGCGGACAGAAGCTCGATCCGGCGGAGGACATCGACGTGGAACTGTACGGGAGGGATCAGATACCGGATTTAATCGAAAAGGGCGTCATCAACCATACGATAATTGTCGCCGCATTCAGCCTCTATTTCTCTTCCATGCGCGTTCAATCGGAAGGGTGATCGCGGACGGACCGCGATTACCGCCGCCTGTCCAGGCCGGGGCCGCATACCTGACGGTTTGCGAAAAAGCCGTCAAATTTACGCGAAATTGCCGCAAATATCTATTGACAGCAGAAAAAATTCCGTGTACGGTGCGATTTGATTAGTCTGTGGTGCTCAATCTGCGGCGATCAACAATCTGACCTGCAATATGCGGCCCGGTAAAGTCGCCGGGTGCCGTAAAGGCGATCAATCACCGTTCACTAATCGGCAAGTACTCAGCCTTGACGCTCTGTACTTTCACGCATTTAATAAACGCGTATTAATAAAAAACGGAGGTCGTTATGCTAAAAAGGTTTACCATATTGATTCTCTGCCTGAGTTTCGCCATTTTCGCATCATCGCCGTCCTTCTCACAGGGCAGCCCGGCGGCGAAAGAAGAGAAAAAGACCATGGATATGGCCGGAGACGAGGCGGTAAAAAAGGACGCTGCGATGTCATCAGCGATCAGCGCTCTGCAGGCAAAGACGTATTACGACGGCGTTACAACCTACGCCAACTCGAAAGTCCTCTTCAAGCTCACCACCAAAGACAACGTGATGACCGACAGGATCGAGTACCGTATTAATGACGGAGCCCTTGCGCTGTACCAGGAGCCATTCGTGATCGACAATGAAGGCAAGCACATCATCGTCTTCTTCGGAACAGACAAGCTTGGCAACAAGGAAGATGAAAAGACCTTCCGAATCACCATAGACAACACCGCGCCGGATATTACGGTTATCGCCGGCAAACCAGTGGTGAAAATCGGCGACAAACTCTACAGCACCAAGACCGTCAACTTCACGGTCATCGCCAAGGACGCCCTTTCCGGCATCGAATCGGCCCTGTACTCGATAAACGGCCGCGACTATTCCGACTACGTGGCCCCCTTCAATATCATCAACGACGGCGAAGTGGAACTCAAGGCCAAGTCCGTCGACCGCGTCGCGAACCTGTCCGAGATGTTTTCACTTAAAGTAATCGACGACGCCGACGGCAAGGAAATCGAACTCCGCGAGACCGCGGTCAAGCTCTTCATCGACAATATTGCACCGAAAGTGAGCGTTACACCGGACAAGGAGCTTGTCGTGAAAGACTCCAAGGCGATTGCCTCGGTCGACTATAAATATGCAGTTGCCGCCGAGGACAACGAATCCGGCGTGGCATCGATACTCGTTCGTATCGACGGCAAGGGCGATTTTATGGCCTACAAGGCGCCGATCGCTTTCACAACCAACGGCGACCATCTTATCGAAGCCAAAGCTGTCGATAAAATGGGCAACATGTCCAACAGCACCATTCTTTCAGTCTTTGTTGACATAATTCCGCCGCAGTCGGTTATCGAGACCGTAGAGAAGTAAACCCCGCAAAAAAGAGGCGGACGCCCCGGCGGCCGCCTCTTTTTTTTCTTCTAAAACAGAATATCAGAATCCCGTTTATTCTTCTCCAAAAGATAGCGTTCGTACGATTTGACCGCGTTCGTGCCCTGTTTTGTCAGATCATACACCACGGCCATATTGTAAAGAGCCTCCACCAGGCCCCGGTCGAGTTCGTACGCGGTATGAAAGGCATTGAGCGACTGACCGTAACGCTTTGACAGCATGTAGCCGATACCCAGGTAAAAGTACCCACGGGCCAGGCCTTTATCCAGATCGACCGCTTGCTCCAGATGATACACCGCCTCTTTAAGCATTCCATCCCGGTAAAGGCAGACCTTTCCCAAACCGTAATGCCCCAATGCGTAGTGGGAATTCATTTGTAGGGTTTTTCTGAAAGCAGTAATGGCGCCATCGATATCACCATCCATGGCCATCCGCTCGGCGGCTTTATACAGTACCGTCGAATTGGTTCGCGCATGGATGGCCGGCACAAATACCAGAGCGACGAGGAAGGCGACGAGCACAATGGGCTTATTTCGCATCAGGTATCATCTCTCGAAGATTCTCGTAGAGAAATTTGTCGATACCCTTGTCATAATAAACATATCCCACAAAAACCACCCATAGCACAAGTGTGATAAGGCACATCAACTTTAACAGGCGTTCGGCCCCCATTTCATCGGCCTTGTAAAAAACGATCACCAGCGCAAGCGGCCAGAAAAAGAAAAGGTTTACGAACGCGAGCGCCACCAGCTCTTTTAAAAAATCAATCGTCATCGGGTACCAGTTCGCGGTGAATGCAGCATATCCTCCCGAGATTTCTTTCCAGAAGAACCAGACATAAAATCCGAAAATCAACGTCGCGACGATTTTCCAGAAAAACTCTATGCGCGGTCGAAACCAAAGGAATACCGTTGTCAGGCTCCACAGGGCGATAAAGAAGAAAATCGATTTTACGAGAAGCGCTTTTTCCATTGCCGGGTCAGCCGTATCTTTTTAAAAAACTTTACAATATCCACTATCGGTAGATAGCATACCGCAATTAAGCCATAAATATTTATCCGATACCGACACAGGGGAGATTCCTAAAATCGCAGGCCATGTCTCGAACCCATAACAGGCATAAAACCGGTTTGCCGGGCGTTATCCCATCGGTACGGCGCCGATTGTCGCCGGCAATCCCCGTCGTGGTCATACTCGTCCTCCTCTCCGCCTGCGCCCGTGGCACCGTTAGTGACAATTCCGGAATTGCGGCCCTTACCATCACCGTCGCTCCGGGAATACCTGTCGACACCACAATGCTTCTAAAATCCATGAAGTTGCTCCTCGACGGCGCGCCGGCCGGTTCCGACACAACGATCGAATTGTTCGTCTATGGGCATTCACGCGGCAGGGAGCTTTTTCTGTACAACGGCGACGAACACGCAACGGTAAAAAACATCGAGGAAAACATGAGTATCGCCGTGCTGGTTAAAATCAAAAAGTCCGGGTTTACGACGGGGGTGCTTTTCGCCGAGGCATCCGGGGAGGGGGACGAGCACTTGCTGAAAAACGCCGCAAGGGAAATCGCCGCAAGGCTCTCCGGGGCGGGATTCAGGACTTCGATCCTTCCGAAGCGTTAGCGACGTTTCTGTACGGCAAGGCGGCAGGCCAGCCTCATAGCCTCAAGCGCGCTGCCGTTCGCCGCAATGCGCCTGCCGGCGATGTCGTAAGCCGTACCATGATCCGGTGATGTCCGCGTTATCGAAAGGCCGATGGTGATGTTTACACCGGTATCGAACGCGAGCATTTTGAACGGAATCAGCCCCTGGTCATGGTACTGTGCAATCACCAGATCGTACCTGCGCCAGCGGTCAGGCAGGAAAAGCGTATCCGCGGCCATCGGCCCTTCAACGTCGATCCCCTCGGACCGGGCGATCCTCACCGCATCCGCGGTCACCTTTCCGTCGAATTCACCGATTGCCCCGTCGTCTCCACAATGCGGGTCCAGTCCCGCGACCGCGATGCGCGGCTCGCGTTCATCGATTAATGCAATCGCCTCCCTTCCCGCACGTATCGCGGTGAGGATGCCATTTGCATTTACCGCCCCGCTCACCGCGGCCAGCGGCATATGGGTGGTTACAAGCAGTACCCGATAGTCGCGGGAGAACATCAGCATGCGCGGAGCGTCCTCCCCGAGGGAGGACGCGATATATTCGGTATGGCCCGTAAAGCTGCAACCGGTTTTTTCGATGAAACCCTTGTTGACGGGCCCCGTCACCAGCGCATCGATTACCCCGCGCTTCCATAAATCTATTCCGGCGTCTATATATGCCTTCGATTCGCTGCCGGTCGCGACCGTTCCCTTCCCCGGAGCGGGCTCCTCCCAGCCTCCAACCACCGCGGCGAGATACCTCCCGCCGGCTTTAAAATCCGCCGGCGAACAGCGTCCGGCATCCAAGGCTTCGTAACCCGTCGCGAGATCGCCGTATAAACGCTCGACCACGGACGCGCGTCCTATCAGCACCGGAACTACAGACGGGTCGGCCAGTCGATTGGCGGCCCCGATCATGACCTCGGGGCCTATTCCTGCGGGATCGCCCAGGGTTATCCCAAGGCGAATGTCAGTCCTTGCCAAGAAACTCCTCGGGGATGATTTTATTCTTCTCATATTCCGTCTCGATAAGGTCCTTGGCCGATGACTTGAGGTCGTTCGAAATATTGCACCGTCCCTCAAGGATAACTCCGTTCTGGATGATGAGCTCGGGTGTCTTGATATCGCCGTAAATTTTCGCCGTCGGCATGAGGAGCACGCGGTTCGAGGCGTTGATATTGCCGATTATAAGTCCTTCAACGATTACGGATACCGCGTTGATATTCGTTTTCACCTTTCCGGTCGGTCCGATGTAAAGCTGGTCGGCCTGCAAATACTTTCCCTCAAACCTCCCATCAACCCTGAGCGATCCATTGATCAGGAACCTGCCGGTAAAATAGGAATTTTCACCGATGAGGTTGCTCGCGATATCGCCGCCGATCTTTGTTAGCGCCATTGCATTCCCTTTCCTGTCGTTCAGATTTCAGAAGCGTCGTAGATTTGCTGCAAAATGAACACCCCATGATTTCTCCATCCGGCACACAGGGGAGAAACCGCCGATCAACCGCCCGCCCTCGGAAGGATCATACGCACACGCGCCCGAACCCGGCGGGGAGGCCTGAAAGTTCGTTTATTCCGATAACGGGATAATACAATATGTCCGTCAGGGAAAATGTCAACAGCAATTATGCCGGGCCACCGTTTTTGTTCAGCGCGGCTTTTCAAGTTTTTTGATCTCCGGCAGGTTGATCACCTCGAGCGCCTCCTCGATGAACTGTCTCAAACGCTTCAGTGCCTCGGCAACGCTGAATCCGGCAAATGTATGATGGGTTTCATAATCCGCGTACGAAATGATCTCATCGTGATTGAGGACCATGGTGCCGCCGAATTCGGCATCGGACAGGAGCGAAGTGACGAATTCCCTCGCCTCCTTGAAAAATTCGTGGAGATCGAACAATAAAACGCGCCCCTGTTTGATACGCATCATCTGGAGCTGGCTGCTGTATTCCGGGGAACGGGACCTCCCGATATCCGAGATGGTTTGAGAGAACAATTCGAGAGATCTTCCGCACTGCTCGAGCCTTCGATACAGGGCGTCGCGTGTACCGGAGTTCGAAAAATCCAGTTTCGTGTGCTGGTCGGAAATAACGCCCCATACCCTCTCGCCGAAGTGTTTCATGATACTCGCGGCCCTGTTGATTTCCTCGTCACTTGGATACGGAGACACCTGCTCGAACTCAACATCGCGCAGCGCGATGTGCGTCCCATGATCCATACCGGCGGAATTCCCCTGGGCAAGCATCGTTTCGGAATAGATTGCATCCTCAAGCTCTTTGACAACAGCCGAGGGATACATCTGCTGCAGCGAGTTCCTTAGGCTTTCAAGGTCTTTTTTAACCCTGCCGCGCTGCTTCGGATCGGAGGTCGTTTTTTGTACTCCCTCGAGGAGCTTTATGGATTTGACTATCTTTACGGCTTTTTCTTTCTTTTCGTCCATGCCTTCCCCGGATTTGTTTCGCGGATAACCGTTCGCACACGCCATTTTTCTTGTATCATTCCTCATCTTCAGTTTCAACAAGAATATTTACATCTCACGAAATCACATTTCCCGGGCCTGCGAAGTACAGGGGCCCCGGGGGGCCTTGCCGGATGCAAAGAGTCTGATGTCCGGACGTATTCC